>JAUWXZ010000019.1 GCA_030616125.1 Candidatus Aenigmatarchaeota archaeon | reverse complement strand
GCCTAAACATGCGAACAAAAATGCAGGTATCATATTAAAAAGAAGCCCAACCGCAGTGATTACAATACCTATCATTAACAAGAATGAATTACTTTTAGGGTTCGAGGATTTCTTTTTTAGATGTCTCTTTTCTAGTTCATATCCAATTATGAAACTCAAAAAAACAAAACCTGCAGTAAATATTATTCCTCTGATAAGAAGTTCTAATGACATTCTTCTCAATTCCAATTTGTATCACAATTTTTTTTAAACTTGGTGGTTTGAATGGCTGAAAAAGTAGTAGGAAAGGTTTACAAAACTTTGAAAGAAACCCCACCTCATTATCTTTATCGAAAAGTATCGGGGGTTATCAAGCTGTAAGAAAAAGTGAATATCTTAAGAAAAAAGAAGCAACAGAAAAGGCAGAGGCAAGGTTAGCCACAGTAAGGAGGGCTGTAGTAGTTAAAGAAGAATCAGCAGAAGAATTAAAGCCAGGAGAAGTTATTACTGAAAAACCACCAGAAGGTATGTTATTGAAAAATACTGGGACTTGGAACTCCCTATCTCAGACATCGCATGAGACTAGAAATATCTTCAAATGTCGGAGATTATCAAAAACAAAATTTTTTACTTTTTTAAAAAAGTCAACTATTGTTAAAAAATAGTCAATTTGTATGAATTTTATAAATTAATTTTTGATTTCTAAAAATTAAAAAACTAGAATTTAGCTTTTTTCTTCTTTCCTTCTTTTCTGGGTGCGCGACAGAACTAACCCCAAAGATATCAGCGATATTGCAAGTGCTACTGGGCCAGTATACACAATCCAGGACAGAACTTCTGATTCAGGCATTGTTACTAGTAGAATTGTGTCAGAAACTACCTTAGATTCTCCTATTTCATTTTTGCATTGATAATAAACAATTTTAGTTCCGTCACCATAAGCCAAATTCCAGTCTTTTGCGGTATTATAAGCCTCCCATTCAGACCAGGTTATTCCCTCATTGCTATACCTGCATTCTTCTGCATCTTCTGCTTGAAGACTTAGAGTTACAGAAACCTTGTCGGCTGAAGATTCATCTTCATTAATCAATATGGACAGTTTGCTTGGCACGGCTGGAATTACAAATGTTTGATCAGAAGTTTTTTCCACTCCAGTTTCTTCATCTTTAACTGTAAAAGTTTGATTCCCTGGAGTTTTATAGATAATAATTATTTTCTTTTCACCCTTGTCATCTAGTGAAAAGTTTATCGATTCTGGAAAGATTGCCTTAGGATCTGTGGATTCAATGTTTATGGTTCCAGTATAATCTGTTTTTATGTTTTTGTATTCATCATAACCTATTATTGATGCGTTAAATTCTTTGTTTGCTTTTGTTTCATTTGGCACTTCGATTACAAAATAGGACAAAGCTCCCAATTTTGTTTTTGTTGTTATATCATCTTCTTGAGTCTCGTTATTTGGGTCTGTTGTTACCCATTTCCAAACCCATTCACCAACTTTGGAAGGAGCTTTCACAGACGCTAGAGTAAAAATTTCAGTGCTTCCAGGCATTATGCCAACCTCACTCTCTGAGGAAAAAATTATTGACATCAGTCCTTCCTTATAGGAGACCCTTGGTTTTTCCCAGCCAAGAGGAACTTCAAACTCAGGTGCTATCTCATAAACTGAAACATCTTCTTCAGTTGGAACAAAAAGTTCAATTTTAATTATTGAATGATTTGAAGCTTCAGAATTTTCAACGGTCAGCTTTACACTTTCTTCTCTTCCGATTCCCCATATAGTTGGTGAAAGAGAGACATTTGCCTCATGACTACCCATAGCTAAGTTTACCAAGAGCATGAGACTTAGTATTGACGTCAAAAAAATTATTTTCTTCATTTTATTAATTAAAGAGGATTAACCTTAAATCCTTTTAAGTAATAATATTAAGAATTTTTTGGATAAAGAATAAAAAGCTTATTGTTTCTCAGTTTTTTCTTTTTTAATTTTCTTCTCCTTAGGTTTTTCTTTCTCAACTTTTTGTTTCTCAGTTTTTAGTTCAGCTGCAGAAGGTTTTTTAAGGTTCAATTTAGTTATCAAACCAGTCTTTTCGTAGGCATCCAAAACTTCTTCATCACTTGCATCCTCTTTTATTTGCAAAAAATGAGTCAATGCTTCTAAATGTTCAATATTGCATCTTCTTCTTTTGATCCCAGTGAGCAATTTTGGACCCGTAATTAAAACAAAAGCTTTATCAATTTTCTTTAAGATTACACAATATTTAGAAGCCTCCCTCCCAGAAATTTTCATACAAACTCTACCAACATTCAAGACAACCAAACAATCACCTCATATTTCTAACTTTTTTTCTAAGCAATTCCCTACTACAACCGCTACACAAATAACCGCCATATATTCTAAAAACCTTTTTCTTACTTTTTGATAATTTTTTAAGTTTGGAAGGAATTAATCTTGGAATTCCATGTAAAGGTTTTTTACAAACAGCACATTTAACAATTTTTGGGTTTTCTTTTCTCAAATGTGTTGAAATTTTTCCGCCGGGAACTCTTCTTTTAACTTTTTTAATAATAACCACCTAGTAACTTTTGAGCTACCCAGCCAACTGAAAAAGAAACTAAAATATACCACCCCAGCCAACCTATACCTGAGCCGATTATAGGCAAAGTAAAAGGCATACTTATAGAAGCTTCTGCATATTCAGCCCTTAACCAAGGAAGAATCATAAAAATAACAAGCATAGAAACTGCCAACGATTTAAAAGTTTGCTTCATGTACTGACCATTAGTTTTCATCATCTCGTTCAAAAGTTGATTTGCTTTTTCTTTATCCCCCCCCTTTTGTACTTCTTTCAAATTTTCTTTAATTTTTCCCATTTTTTCTTTCAGTTCTTTCATCAGCTTTCTATTTGTAACAACTCTACTCAGTCCCATGATTGAAAGGGTTAAAAAAACTGACATTATTAAAATTGCTATATAAGGTGAAAAGATTGTTACCGGTGAAAAAACAAAGCCAACAGCTTCAATTATTGGTTCAATTATTGGTTCAAACATTTTACCCAGCTATTTTCTTTATTAGTGGATGAGCATCTTCGAGATCTTCTCTCTGTAATTGCTCATAATAATTGTAAAGAATCATAACAGTTAAAAGTATTCCTGTACCACTTACTATTGCTCCAACAAAATCTGCAAATGCAGCCAATAAACCAATTGCCAAACCACCGACTATAGCTAAAGCTGGTATGTATCGATTGAGTACACTTTCCATGGTTCTTTTATCAGGTCTGTAACCAGGGATTTGCATTCCAGAACTTTCTAATTGTTCGGCCACACTTTTAGAATCCATACCAGAGGTAGAAACCCAAAACACAGAAAATAGAGCACAGACACCCACCATGAAAAGTGTATAGGTAAGAGCTCTTATTACAGTTGAAGAGGTGATAACACCATAACCAGTTATTGCATTTGCCACCATATTACGTGGAGGAGTTAAATAGTGAAGAGCCCCACCAACAACATTACCATTTTCATCATAACATGCTAAAAAACTGCAAGAATTCTCTGGATTAATACCAAACCTAGCAACTAACTGAAAGTTTGCAAGCAAAGCAGCAGCTAAAATAACTGGAATAACACTTGTGTAAAACAAATTCATAGACCAAGTTCTTCCAAAACCACGCAAAGCACGAAAACTCAAAGGAATGTTAATTTTTATGCCTTGAGCGTAAATTACAATTGAAAAAACGATAGCAGTTGTAATTAGAGGGATGAGGTAAAACAAAGCAAGTAAATTATTTCCTGCGAAGATACCGCTTACAAATCCTATTATTCTTCCAATATACATTCCACCCGGATCCTGGAACGGACTTATGGCCCCAATTATAAATTGTGATGCTATGCCTGCAATAATAAAAAGACTTACACCAGATCCAAATCCCCATTTGGTTACTAATTCATCTAATAATACAATAACAACTCCACCCGCGGCAAGTTGGAGAATAACAAATAATACCATAGAAGACCCTCCAGTCACAGGCAATGCTCCAGCAAGAACAAAAGCCGCACCTTCAACAAAACACAATATTATTGCTAAAAACTTGTTCCAGGTAGAAAACTTTTTTCTATTTTCTGGTTTAGTCATGTCCCACTTAATAATTTTTGATCCTGTTAGCAACTGTAGTAAAATACCTGCAGTAACTATTGGTCCTATCCCAAGAGTCATTAAGCTTCCAAACTTTGCCCCCATCAAGGTTTGAATTGTTATTCGAGCTTCAAGTTGAGGAGTTTCTCCTATTCCATAAACAGTAATGTGCGCAAGGATTAAATATGAAATTAAAGCTATACCGGTCCACACAAACCTCTTGTTCAAGGTTTGTTTATAAGTTGGTTTTACGACTGAAGGCAAAAATCTTGCTACTCTTGATATGAATCCAAGTTTTTTTTCTTCTTCAGCCATATTTAATTGCCTTACCTTTTGCCTCTTCTATTTTTTTAATCGCCTGTTTAGAAAAAAATTTAGCTTCAACTATTAAAGGTTTGGTTATTTTACCAGAACCTAAAACCTTTTCATACCCCAATTTTAACAAATTTATTTTGATTTTGTCTCCCTCTCTTTCTACCAATTTATCTTCAAGTAATTTTTCTACCAATTGATCCAATTCTTTTAAATTAATTGCTTTTATTTTTTTTACAACTTCAGGAGGTCTTTTAAATCCACGTTTTCCAAAATGTTCAGGGTCATATTTCACCGTGTAAGTCCATTTGTGTTTGTGTAGTCCGGCTTTGCCACGACCACCCCTGGAGCCTCCTCCACGACGCTTTTTATGACTGCCATATCCGTAACTTCTTTTACCTCTAAATTTTATGACTTTTTTCCTTTTTCTAACTACCATAGTATTTCACTATACCTGAACTAAATCATCCTTTCAAGTAATTCATTTATTTTTTCTCCCCTATGGCCCAAATCTCCTTTGGGAAAATGTTCTTTTATTGACCTAAAACCTTTTGATGGTGGAGTCAGTCTGAATACTGGATTTAATTTTGGGATATTTTTCATTTTAATTTTTTCTTCAAATACATCTCTTACCATTTTTTCAATAGAGTCAAACCCCATTTTTTTTACAATTTCTTCTGTCAATCTTTCATTTCCTTCTAATCTTCCCCTTTTTTTGAGCATTTTCAAGAAAGTATCGAAATCAATAACACCATAAGTTACAAAATCTTTAATTTTTTTTATCATACCTTTAAAGGCAGGAGTTTCTGGTAAGACAACACAATTGTTAACAGCGTTTAACCTAAGCATTTTAAAGGTATCTTCTATTCTTCTTCTAACCCCAATTCTCCCTCTAATTCTAATTACTGCAAACATATTATTCACTGATTAATAAAATTTATTAGTCAAAGGTATTTAAAACGAACCCTTCCAACTAAAAAATAACATATTATCCCTATAACCAAAAGGCCCAGTCCTAAGCCCAGACCAGTAAAACCCAAGCTACAAATTAAAGCAAATGAGGTCATTACTCCTAACAAAGAGGTTATCGGGATATTTTTTATTGAAATTGGAATTTTGAATCCTCTTTCTGCATCGGGATTTTTTATTCTCAACATTATTACTGATAGATTTACAAAGAAGAAAGCAAAGAGGGCTGCAAAATTCGTCGCATTTGCTATTAAATTTAAATTCCTACCAAAAAAGCAAAACCCAATTGAAAGCAAAGCCACTAATAGAATTGCTATATGTGGGGTCCTGAATTTTTCATTAACCCTAGAAAAAACTTTTGGCAAAACTCCCTCAGAAGAAAGACCATAAACAAACCTACTTCCACTAATAAGAAAAACTAAAATACCATCACCTATTGCAATTAATGAGCCAATAGCTATCAAAAAGCTAAAATTTTTTCCTAAATACTGAACTACCCCCTCGGCTATCGGTGCTGTACCTATTTCTTGAAGCGGAATAAGCGATAGCAAAGCTATGGCGACCAAAATGTAAATTAATGTACAAATAATAAAGGCTAAAATTATTGCTTTTGGAACTATTTTATTTGCATGTTTTGTTTCTTCTGCACATGTTGCCATAGCCTCAAATCCTAAAAAAGCGAAAAATAATAATCCAGCAACAGATAGGGTTGAAAAATTAATCGAAATCCCTCCAAGTCTTGAAAAATCACCAAAACTTAACCCGACGATTATAAAAATAACCAAAGTAGAGATTTCTATTACTCCTAAAATTGCAATCATTCTCGCGCTTTCTTTTATTCCCCTCAGTGCTATTAAACTAAAAACCAAAATTATAACAACACTTGGAATCAAAAAATGTAGTGGTATTAAATGACCAAGATAATTAGCGAAAGCAACTGAGATAACGCTCGTACCAAGGATAAACACACAAAGAATGCACCAACCAACTAGGAAGGATAAAAATTTGGAATTAAAGCTTTTCCTCACATAAATATAGGAAGAGCTTGCTCTTGGAAATATTGAAGAAAGTTCTGCATAGGATAAAGCTGAGAAAAAAGCTATCAAAGCAGTAAGTATCAAAGAAATCATTATACTTGATCCAGCAAGTTTTACACCTTCTCCTATTAAAGCGAAAATTCCAGCACCTATAATCATCGTAATTCCTAGAATAGCCAAACTCCAAACTCCTAACTCTTTTTTAAGCTTTACTTTTCTTCTTATCATTAATAAAAAATTAGATTTTCTGATAATAAACCGCTAGGAAAAATAGGATTATCTTTCATACACGTAAATTTTTTTCAATGCATCAAAAACTGCAGAAATCAGATTTATTCTAGAAGATGTGTTACCAAAAGTTTTAACCCAGATATCTTTTATTCCCGCTAAACGAAAAATTTTCTTTGATTCATCATCGGCTACCAAGCCTACGCCCTTAGGAGCCGGGAATAATTCTACCCTTACTGAACCAGTTTTTCCTGTAACTTTAAATGGAATTGAATGTTCAGTTTTGCATCCACATTCCCAACTTCCACATCCGCGTTTTATTTTAATCAGATTTAGTTTAGCTCTTTTAATTCCTTTATCTATTGCAACTCTAGTTTCAGAGGAAGTTCCCTTACTGATTCCAACTAAACCATCTTCATTTCCAACAACAATAAGAACAGAATAATTAAATCTTCGACCTGATTTTGTCATCTTTGCAGTTATTTTTATTGGAATTCTCTGTACCCCCCCACCTTTTCCAGCTCTTCCACCAATCAAAACCAATTCATTTTTTAAATTTGGAACAAGTCTATCAATAATTTCAGGTTCGATTATCTTTTTACCAGATTTGAAAATTTCTTCTACATCAGTGATTTTTCCTTCAAAGACTTGTCTACCAAGCTCAGTTTTCGGTACCCATTTTCCCAAAGGCACTTCGACCTTTGGTACAGGAATTTCTTCTGGAATTGGTATTTTTTCTAATTCTTCCTTTTCTGGCATGTAATCACTTTATTTTTCTAAAATCTTTCCTTTTATTTTTTCGAACTCTTCGGGCAAATTTTTAAATTTTTCTTGTACAGCAATATGCTTACCCGAAATCCTTTCCTCGCTTGGGAAAACTCTTTCTCCGCAAGAAAGTTTTAATCCCACATCTAAAGCTCCTTTTACCAGAGCATAGATTTTTGAGCCTTTTGTTGAAGGACATAAACCAATGTCAAGAACGACTTCTTCGATTTCTTTTTCTAAAGCCCTTTTTCCGATTAATAGACCAGTCAAGTAAGCTGAAGGTAAATTATCGCATGCAAACTTCCAACCGAATTTTCTCAATTCTTCTGAGCTTGCAGAAATCAAGGCTATATCCCCCTTTGGGTCAAACTCAATTATTTGTGCGCGAATGTACTTTAAACTTTTTCTCACAACTAAGCGAGGTTTTTTTGAAAATAGTAATTTCAATCTTTTTTTATAATCTGTTTTTCCTAGTTCTCGCCTTTTAAAAGGCATTCGATAAGTAGGTTTCAATTTCATTTAATCACTTTTCTTTAATAAACCATGTTGTTTTAAATAAATTTTTAAGTGTGACCTGCTTCTAAACATCCCACCTTTGACTAATCTACAAAGCTTTCTATAAGTGAGACTGTCGATTTGTCCAGAAGCTTTCAATTCTTTTAGCATTTTTCTCAAAGGTCTAACAGTAGAAATCCATCTTCTTTTTTTAGTTAGTTTTGCAAGTTTTGAACCTTTTTTACTTCCTGGACCTCTTCTTTTCGTCTTTTTTTCTCTTGTTTTTTTTAATTTTTTAGGTAAACTTTTTACATAGCCTTTTTGAATTAATCTTCTAATGTCGGCTTTTGTTATTGCTTTCTGCATGTCCTCAGTTTTACTTGGGTCTAGCCAAATTCTGCTTAGTCCAACTTTTAATATTTTTGCTGCAAGTTTTTTCTGCAAACTACTCATGGATTCAACACCTTAATCTTCAATTCTTCAGCTTTTTTTGAAATTTCTTCTCTTTTTTTCTTTCCAACTGAGTGAGCAATTTTTACCACTTCTTTTTTTGGATCAATTTTTTCTAAATTTTTTACATTGTAAATTAAAACTTCCTTAAAACCAGAAGGATGCAAGTAACGTAAAACCTTTGGTTTTCTATAACCTGGAGAGGGTAACTTCCCTTTGCCTTTACGTCCTTCTCTCACTTTACTTTGACTTCCCTGAGGTCTACGCCATTTCAAACCCAATCTTTTATAGGCCTTTGCAGATTGTCTTAGGAATTTTTGTTTTTTTCTTGCCATGAAATCACTTTATCACATATCTACCCCTTGCTAACTATATAACAACCATCTAAAAAACGACGACGATCATAACCGACAATTCTACAAGATTGTTCTATGTTTGCTGCAGTTTGACTGACATTTTCTCGATCAATTCCTGAAACAATTATGTCTGATACTTCAACTTTCACTTCAGTCTGGCCAACAATTTTTGCTATTCTTGGGACTCTTTCTCCAAGAAAATTTTGAATCAAAATACTATCCTTTTCAACTTTTACTTTAATCGGGAAATGGCTGTAGACTATGCGTAATTTGTAAACAAACCCTTTAGTAACTCCATTTGCCATGTTTTTTATATGTGCAATAACAGTTCCAACCAAAGCTTTGACCTTTCTTCTTTCTGATTCAGAAGAAACTTTGATCTTTTTTTCAATCCTTTCTATTTTTACTCTAGCAATTAATTCAAATTTTCTTTCCACTTCTCCTTTAGGACCAGAAACCTTTACTTTATTTTCCGAAATTTCAATTTTAACATTTTCTGGTAATAAAAATTCTTGAAAGTACATAGAATCACTCAGTAAATAAAAGCTATAAGTTTTCCTCCCACATGTAGTTCTCTTGCTTTATTATGGCTCATGATACCTTTGGAGGTGGTGAGTATAAGAAGTCCCATTCCTTTTGCTGGCAAATATCTTTTTTCCCATTTTTCAAATTCATTAACTTGAACAGAAAATCTTG
>JAUWXZ010000039.1 GCA_030616125.1 Candidatus Aenigmatarchaeota archaeon | reverse complement strand
GAAAAGTCTTTTACTTGCTTCTCTTGTAACCTCATCCTTTGTTCTTTGGGACAAAATTGTAGAAATAAGGATTTTAAAGGGATTTGCTTTCCAAGGTTTAATTTTGTATTTTTTCTGAAGAATTTTGATAACTTTATCAATTTTCATATTTAAGATAATAGGATTTGAAATTATAGTTTCTTACAAAAGATTATCCATTATTTTTTCAAATGCTTTTGCTTCTTGTTTAAGCAACTCAGCAGTCCTACTTGCACTTTTCTTAGTTCTAACCATGAGAAGAGGATACTGTTTCATATGTCTTAAAAGATCAACTGCTACAGAATGATGTGGATGATCTAAAACAACAGCATACCCTGCACCAATGTCTATTCGGCTATAATCCTTAATGTTTTTATCAGATAAACATTCAAGAAGTCTGCCTGCATACTGTTCTGATGTGGCAACTATGTAATTCATTCTATCACTATTTATTAATACAATAGAAAACTTTATCTGCCTATCTACTATTTAGTTAATAGTCTTTCATTTATGTCTCTGCAGCAAGTAACATATACTCCTTTCTTGGTTAGTGGTAAGTATGATTAAAACAATTATTTTTGATGCAGGAGATGTTCTTTTGGATACTGGAAAAAAAGGGACTGTAGATGAGATAAGTGAATTGTTGGAGACCGATATCAAAAGAACAAGAATTGAATACGAAAAAATAAAAGAAAAACTTCAAAGAGGTGAAATAAGTGAAGATGAACTTTGGAGGATTTTATCAAAAAGAATGAAAGTAAAGCTTCCTAAAAAATACAAAGGATACTTAGAAAAAAAGTTTTCAAGAAGAATAAAGAAAAAAGAAGATGTCTATTCAATAGCTAAGCGATTAAAAGAAGATGGTTATAAGATTGCTGTTTTTTCAAATACATTTAAATTCCATGCCAAAGTTCATAAAAAAAAGAAGCATTACAAAATATTTTCTCCAGTAATTTTATCATGCGAAGTTAAAATGAGAAAACCCGAGACTAGAATTTATAGATACGTTTTAAAAGGACTTGGAGTTAAAGGTGAAGAATGTGTTTTTATAGACAATGAAAAAAATTTTTTATTACCTGCAAAAAAATTAGGATTTAAAACAATTCTTTTCAAATCAGCAGAACAATTAAAAAGAGAGCTTAATAAATTAGTGTGATTCTATGGTCTTTGAACTTTTAAATCCAGAGCTTCAAAAAATTATTCAGAAGAGATTTACCAAGCCAACATTACCTCAAAAATTAGCAATGCCAAAAATTCTAGAAGGAAAAAATGTTCTTATAATTTCTCCTGTAGCAAGTGGAAAAACAGAAGCCGCAATGCTCCCTATATTTCACTTTATGATGCAGCAAAAACCAAATCCCATAAGCGCCCTATATATAAGTCCTCTCAAAAGTCTTAACCGAGATCTTTTAGATAGATTGATCTGGTGGTCAAATCAAATTGAAATTGAAACTTCTGTAAGACACGGTGATACTTCAGCCTACGAAAGAAAATTACAAACTGAATTTCCTCCCCAGCTATTAATTGTTACTCTAGAAACTCTTCAACCAATACTTACTGGAAAGAGGATAAGAGAACATTTAAGGAATATCAAATGGATTGTTCTTGACGAGGTTCATGAAATTGCTGATTCTAAACGTGGGGTGCAATTAGCTTTAGCCCTAGAAAGATTGAAAGAATTTTGTGGAACTCCTCAACTGATTATGCTTTCAGCTACTGTAGGCGAACCAGCCAAAGTTGCTAGCTTCTTTTCTGGTGGAAAACAAGTCGAAATAGTAAAGGCAATGACCATAAAAAAAATGGAAATAAAAGTAATTAATCCTAAGCCAGAGCTAGTGGATAGAAAAATTGGTAACAAACTCTTCTGTTCAGATGAAACTGCTGCTAGACTTGGGACAATAAAAAAATTAATTGAAAGTTCTAGGTCAACTTTAACTTTCACCAATACAAGAGAGTCTGCTGAAATACTTGCTTCGAGAATTAAAACCCTGGATAAAAAATTTCCTGTAGAAGTTCATCATTCCAGCCTGAGCAAAGAGGTAAGAATAAAAGCAGAAAAAGAATTCAAACAAGAAAAATTGAAATCTTTGATCGCAACTAGTGGTTTACAGTTAGGTATTGATATAGGTTCTGTAGATTTGGTTTTACAGTATGCATCCCCAAGACAAGTGACCCAATGTATACAGAGAATAGGAAGGTCTGGCCATGAAATGGAAAGAATCAGCAAAGGATTTATAATTTCAACAGATGAAGATGATATTTTTGAATCCGCGGTTATAGCAAGAAAAGCTTTGAAAGAAGAACTTGAACCAATAAGATTTCACCAGAATTCTTTGGATGTTTTGGCTCATCAGTTAATTGGACTAACTTTTGATTTTGGTAAAATCCAATTAGAAAAAGCGTATGAAATTGTTAAAAGGGTTTGGACTTACAGAAATTTAAGTTATACAGAATTTTTAGAAGTTTGCAAACAATTAGAAAAATTATGGCTGATATTTTTAGATGGGCACATAAAGAAAAAAAGAAGAAGTTTTGATTATTATTTTTCTCAGCTATCAACAATCCCAGATCAAAAATATTATCGTGTGTTTAACACTTTAGACAGTTCTTTTGTTGGAACTTTGGATGAAGAATTCGTCGCTCTTCATGGAGAACCAGGAACAAGTTTCATAGAAAAGGGGGAAGCATGGAGAGTTGTTGATGTAACAGAGGATAAAGTTTTGGTTGAACCTACCACAGACATAGAAGCTGCCATCCCTGCCTGGGAGGGAGAATTAATCCCTGTTCCATATGAAGTTGCGCAAGAAATTGGAAAATTAAGAAGATTGATAAAAGAGTGGTTGGAAAAAAAGACAGTAACTGAAATTATTTTAGAATTGCAAGAATTGTACCCAATAGATGAAAACTGTGCTAAAAAAATGGTCAATATAATTAAAAAACAAAAGAAATTTGAAGTTCCAGATGACAAAACAATTTTGATAGAGGATTTTGAAAATTTAGCTATAATTCATTCGTGTTTTGGAACTCAAACAAATGAAACTCTAGGAAGATTAATAACTACACTATTAGCTGCTAGAATAGGCTCGGTAGGCTTAAAAACAGATCCTTACAGAATAATGATTCAGTTTCAGCAAAAAAATCTCGACTTAATAAAAGAAATTCTGTTCAACACAAAACCAGAACATCTGAAAAATTATTTGGAATTGAGTTTAAGCAAAAGTGAATTATTTGAATGGAAATTTGTTCATGTAGCAAAAAGGTTTGGAGCAATTGCAAGAGGTGCCGAATACGGAAAAATGAGAATGAAAAAAATAATAGAAGATTATGTTGGTTCACCTATTTACAAAGAAACTTTGAAAGAATTAGAAACAGAAAAACTAGATGTGGAAAGGGCTACAGAAGTTTTAAGAAAAATTCAATCAAATGAAATAAAGGTTATTTTCAAGTCTGGACAATCTCCTCTAGGAAAAATAGGAGTTGTTCATAAATATCCAGAAGTTGTTGGTCCAGAAAAACCAGAAAAGGAAATTTTTGAATTGTTCAAGAAAAGACTTTTAGACACAAAAGTGAGATTGATTTGCGTTAATTGTGATAAGTGGGATCAAACCTTTACAGTTAAGAATTTACCTAAGGATATAAAATGTAAAAAATGTGATGCTAGATTACTAGGAATAATAAACCCAAATGATCAAATAATCATTAAAATCATAAAGAAAAAAATCAGAAATTTGCCATTGACAAATGAAGAAGGAAAAAGATTTGAAAGGATAAGAAAAACCGCAGATTTGTTTCTAACCTATAAAAGTAGGGCTATTAAGTGTTTAGCTGGTAGGGGGGTTGGCCCAGATACTACTATAAGAATTTTAGCTAAGTTCCATAGAAATGAAGATGAGTTGCTTAAAGATATTTTGAATGCAGAACGTGCCTTCATCCGCACGAAACGTTATTGGAAAGTTTAACTTTTTGACAATTCTATTTTTTTAATGTGTAAGATCGAAACTACTAAGATAGCAGCGACTAATGCTAGGAGATAACTTCCTGTTCCCACTACAAGACCAATAGCAGCAACTACCCATAAACTTGCAGCTGTTGTTATCCCTTGAACATGCCCTCGAGTAGCAATTATACTTCCAGCACCAATAAAACCCACACCCAAAACTATTGAAGCAGCTATCCTTGCTGGATCAATTGAAAAAGAATAGATTGAAATAATTGTAAACAAGCAAGCCCCTAGAGATACTAAAGCATGGGTTCTTAGACCAGCTGGTTTATGAGACAACTCTCTTTCAACACCAACCATTAAACCCAAAGTTACAGAAATAACCAATCTTAAGATTAGCTCAACTTCAATCATAATTAAATTTTGTTAATGAGTAAATAAATTGATTATAAATTCTTTAATTTTTTGATTCTTTCTAGCATTTCCTTTTTCAAACCAATAAATATACCACCTTGTTTTCCAGCGCAATAAGTCGATTCTCCAGGTTTGATTATTTTGTTTAGCTCATTGCTTTCAATATCTATGTGGATCACTCTTGACCTTGTTTCAGGATCTTGTAGATGGATATAAGCTTTTACTTTGAGTGGAATTTTTGATTTTGCAGGGCCTGTCATACAAATAATTTAAGTAGCTAAATAATAAAGTAAATTAAATGAGCTTGTTTGTTGTTATAGAAGGCATAGATGGGGCGGGGGGAGAAACCCAGAGCAAATTATTAATCGAATTCTTACAAAAAAATGGGTGGCAAACTCAATTTATAAAATACCCAGATTATGATGGACCGATAGGACTGTTGATACATGATTTTTTACATAAAAAATATGATTTTCCTCCAGACGTGCAATTTTTGCTCTATGCAACTGATATGGTAAAGGATAGAGAAAAAATATTGAATGTATTAAAGGAAGATAAAGTTGTTATCGGAGATCGCTACTTTCATTCTACTCTTGCATACGAAAGTTTAACTAAAGGATTTGGTCTAGAGAAGGGTTTAAAATTTGCAGAAGTATTTGACATGCCTGTGCCTGACTTAGTTATATTTCTTGAAGTTAGTCCAGAAACTTCTATGAAGAGAAAATTTGGTGAGAAAAAAAACTTAGATAGGCATGAAGAAGATAAAAAACTTCTGGAAAAAGTAAAAGAAAGTTACCATGATCTGATAAAAAATAAAGTTTTCGCAAAAGAATGGGTTGTAGTTGATGGAGAAAAATCTATAGAAGAAGTTGCAGAAGGAGTTCAAGAAATTGTTATTTCTAAACTGAAAAAATAATGGAAGGATAAAACTACATCGAATGGATAGAACCTAAACAAAATTCGTAAGCATTTTCAATAATGTTTTCTTTATTTTTTTGCATTAACCAAATTTTTTCTTTTGCTTCATCCACACCCATCCATTTATAATCGATATGTTCTGGTTCACCAAGTTTAATTTTTCCACTGATATATCTACAAATGAAAACTCTTACTTTGACTTTCAATTTTCCATTTTTCCAAGGCCTTTCTGCCCAATAAACCTTAGGAAGTCTTCCTATAATTTTTACATTCTTTAACCCTGTTTCTTCTTCGATTTCTCTAAGAACTGCTTGTTCTTACGTTTCTCCAAATTTAATAGCAACTTTAACTGGTTCCCAAGATAGATCCGCTTCTTCGCCTTG
>JAUWXZ010000011.1 GCA_030616125.1 Candidatus Aenigmatarchaeota archaeon | reverse complement strand
CTGAAACCAAGAATTTATTTGAGACTATAAATGCAAGAATACCGCCATTTTTTAATAATTTTAAAGCTTTTTCTATGAAGAGTACATAAATATCATACTGCCCAGTTGAAGACTTGTAACGCTTAAAATAATCCTTTGTCTTTTTGTCTAACTCTTGAAATCTAATATATGGAGGATTCCCTATGATTATGCTATACATTTTCTTGATATCAGCTCGTAAAAAGTCTTTACACTTTATTCCCAATTCTTTTCTACAGAATTTAGAATCAATTTCAAAAGCATCTATGTTATTAAATCCATTTTCTTTTAATTTTTTTACAAATATCCCTTCACCTGCACTTGGCTCTAAAATAGAAGAATCCTTTCTTTTGTCGATTAGATTAATCATGAAATTTACAATTGGTTCTGGTGTAAAAACCTGGCCCAAATCATTTTTTCTTGGGTTCATCTTCATCTCCAATTTCTTTAAGAATAATTGCAGTATCCTTCGTGATTTTACAATTAGGATCTGGTATGTAAGGTGTGAAAATAAGTTCTGTTTTATCATTCCAGCCCTTTAATTTTATAATTTCTGTTGGTATTGAAACTTTAAGTTGAACTATTTTTCCTTTTTTATTTCTCGATGGAGTTAATTTAGTCATATTTTATACCTAAAATCTTACTAATTAAGTCTATAATATATATGAAATATATATATTTAAGTCTTAAATTAGAAAAAATATGACTAAAATAGAATTAATTAAGCAATTTCGGAGAATTAGAAAGTTTATTTCTTTTTAATCAGTTTTGGAACATCCCAATAAGGACTTTTACATTTAGGACAAACTCTCGGTTCATCTCTTTGATTTCGTGGGATCCAAACATGCGCGCATCTTTCACACTTATAACCGAGCTGTTCTTAAACTGAAAAAGTGGACCGACGGGGATTTGAACCCCGAGCCTCTGCCTTGCAAGGGCAGCGATCTACCGTTGATCTACCGGCCCATGTTATTAAAATTGTTTATTAAAATTTAAATTAAATCATTCAACGCACAATATTCAGCATTGGCAACTAAGTTACCCCCAGCACCGATACCTGTATTGTCAACTGTGAGACGACATGCCATAGTTTTATCATAGGGTTTTCTAAATTCTCCTACACCAATGTTCATAGTCCCATGAACCTCAACATGCTCTTCTGGTTTAATCTTAGTTTTCCACAATGATATCGGATATCGAGGAAGAGACGGTAAATTTAAGTCTTTTAAATCTGGCATTTTATTCATCAATTCATCCAATTCAAAATCTTCTGTTGTTTGTACAAACACCTCTTCCATGTGAACATTATCTCGACTAACACGAGTACAAAAAGCGTCTATATCAAAGGACGCATCTTCTATTCTTTCTTCATCGGCATGAAGCTTACCTAGAATTTTTTTAGGTTCAAACTCAACTTTTGGTTCCTCCCCTTCTACATAGGGGAATTTACCCAATTTTTTTAACATTCTTCTGTATTCAGAGTTCTCAGCGAGTCCTCGTTCTCCTGCACCTGAAAGAGCTTGTTCTGTGTAAACACGCACATATTTTATACCATAATTTTTTAGTAGGAACAGAACATATACAAGTCCAGTGACAGTGCAATTCGATTTAGTACAGATATAACCTTTCCAATTTCTTCTTTTTTGTTGTATTTTCAAAAGTTGGCTATGAGCATCATTAACCCCAGGAGTAAGAATAGGCACATCAGCACGATGTCTCCCAAATGAAGCAGCAGTAAAAACAGGTGTCTCTTCTGCAAATTTCATTTCATATTTTTCTGCAATCCTTGGATCTAAAGCAGAAAAAATTAAATCAAAATTTTCTGGTTTAATGTTTTTTATATTGTAGACTTTCATTTCAAGAATATCTTCACTTGGTGGTTTGGTATCCATTTTTTCAAAAAATTCTCTACCTTTAATCGCTTCAGCATATTTTTTACCGGCTGATCTTTCAGAAGCAGCAAGTGCACTAATTTCAAAATAAGGATGTTTATCCAAATATGAGATAAGTTTTTGACCTACTGAACCCGTTGCACCTGTGATTGCGCACGAGAATTTTTTCATAAACTCTATTTTTATCAGAATCTATTTAAACTATTCTAACTTTTCAGGCAAGTTGATTTTTGATGCCTAGGGTAGAACCGTTTTCTCAAGGAGGTGATCCAGCCGCACGTTCCCGTACGGCTACCTTGTGGCGACTTTAGACTCCTGGAAATCCATTCTTAAATCAATTCACCTCCAACTCATCATCTAATCAGAGTCAAGCCATTTTTTTTCATTTTTAATTTTTGTATAAGAACTTCCAAGATTAGCCCCCCTCACAAAACCTAAACTCGACTTTTTGAAAAAGCCTCGATTAGATTTCACTCGGTTGGCTTGACGGGCGGTGTGTGCAAGGAGCAGGGACTTATTCAGCGAACGATTTCATGCTAGAAAGTTTTTGCCTTACTTTTCTAACTTTATGACGTTCGCTTACTAGGGATTCCAGCTTCATGTGGGCGAGTTACAGCCCACAATCTGAACTAAGCATGCTTTTAGGGGATTAGCTTCTCTTTTCAGAGTTGCATCTCATTGTGGCATGCATTGTGCGTCGCGTGTAGCCCAGGATATTCGGGGCATACGGACCTACCGTCGCCCATTCCTTCCTCTGGTTTATCACCAGCTGTCTCTCATGAGTGCCCAACTTCCGAAGAAGCCAGTTGCAACATGAGATATGGGTCTCGCTCGTTAACCGACTTAACGGCACGCCTCACGGTACGAGCTGGCGATGGCCATGCGCCACCTCTCAGCTTGTCTGGTAAGCCCTTCAGACTGACCCTCATCCTGCTGTCAACCCTGGTAAGATGTCCGGGGTTTTATCCAATTGAACCGCAACGCCCACCCCTTGTGTGCTCCCCCGCCAATTCCCTTAAGTTTCGACCTTGCGATTGTACTCCCCAGGTGGCCCGCTTAACACCTACGCTCCGGCACTGCAAGCTCCCAAGAAGCTTGCAACATCAAGCGGGCATCGTTTACAGCTAAGACTACCGGGGTATCTAATCCCGATTGCTCCCTTAGCTTTCGTCCCTCACCGTCAGATCCGTTCTTGGTAGGCGCCTTCGCCACAGGTAGTCTCCCTAGGATTATAGGATTTAACCCCTACACTAGGAGTACTCCTACCCTCTCCCGGTCTCAAGTCTGACAGTATCCTAAGCACGCCCTCTAGTTTGCTAGAGGATTTCACTAAGGACTTGTCAAACCGGCTACGGACGCTTTAGACCCAATAATCATGGCCATCACTTGGGCCGCGGGTATTACCGTGGCGGCTGGCACCCGTCTTACCCAGCCCTTATTCACTTTCCTTTTTTCAGAAAGCAAAAGTTCTTGCAGTGCAAGAACACTCCAGATCCCCTTGTCTTGCGTGAGCAAATTGCAAAGGTTTCGCGCCTGCTGCGTACCGTAGTACCTGGACTTATGTCTCAGAGTCCATCTCTGGGCTTCTACTCTCATAGCCCATACCTGTTATCGGTTTGTTGGTTCTTTACACCAACAACAGCCTGATAGGGCACAGTCCCATCCTTAGGCACCTGAGTTTTGGAAATCAACTCATTCCAGAAATTGATTTCTATGTGGTATTAGCCTCAATTTCTCGAGATTATCCCACACCTAAGGTTAGGTTGACTATGTATTACGGAGCAGTTCGCCTCGTCTTGCGACGATCAGCTTGCATGGCTTAGTCGGATCCGGATAGCAATGACCTCTGGCAGGATCAACCAGAATTGGCGGAAAATGGTTCTACCTCTAAGGTTTCACCAATCAACCTTACCTGAATCGTTATTTCAGACTAAACTATTTCATAAGCTGGAAAAGAACTTTTCATCTTGCCAAAGCAAAGATCAAAGTCTAACTCAACCCATGATATAATTAGAATTGAACTGATTATATTTAAAACTTATGTAAAATTCATAAAGTCTGTTTGTTAAAAAAATATTCATTTTATTTGTTGTGGGCCCGAATCGGGATTTGAACCCGACTCTCAAGCTCCACAGGCTTGTACGCTAACCAGACTACGCCATTCGGGCCATGATTAAAATTTATTTAAATTAAAGTTAAACTTAAACAAATATTCAATTCTCTTACAATTTTGTTAGTAAGTTGTTATTTAAAATCAAGTGCTGGTGGCGAGGTTCGAACTCGCGACCTCTGCGTTTCTTATCATCAAGTCAAAGCTCATAAAAGATTATGAGCGCAGTGTTCTAACCGCTAAACTACACCAGCCTATAATAAATATTGCTCCAAACAAAATATTTAAAGAGTGCTAGAATGAATCTAATAATTTTTGGTCCACCTGGTTCAGGAAAAGGAACCTATGCATCAATTATATCATCGAAACTTGGGATCACAAAAATTTCTACTGGTGATATTTTTAGAGAAATAGCTAAAGAACAGACAGAACTTGGAAAAAAAGTTTCTGAGCTTTTAGGTAGAGGCAGTTTAGTTCCAGATGAGATTGTTATTGAAATAATAAAAAAAAGATTAAAAAAAGATGATTGCAAGAACGGGGTTATTTTAGATGGCTACCCAAGAAACATTGCTCAAGCTGAAGCTCTAGAAGAAATAACAAAAATAGATACCATAATAAACGTGGCAGTTCCTGAAGAAATTCTGATTGAAAGAATGTGTGCCAGAAGAATATGTAAAAAATGTGGGAATATTTACAACATAGCTGATACAAGAAAAATAATAGATGGCGTTGAGTATGCTTTTCCTCCACTTCTTCCAAAAAAAGAAGGAATATGTGATAAGTGTGGTGGAGAACTTTATCAAAGGGAAGATGATAATCCTGAAGTTATTAAAGAGCGACTCAAGATCTATGAGAAACAATCCAAACCAGTTACGGGTTTTTATAAGGACAAAGTCAGATTTGTGAACATTATATCCGACAAAGCGCCAGCTGTTGTAGCTAAAAGAATTTTAACTGAACTTAAAAATTTAAAGTTATTATAAACGAGTTGGAATAAAAATGATCTTAGGTATCGATAAACTTTTAGAATTGGTTAAAAAGAAAAAATTAGTGGAAAATCTTTCTGAAAGAGAATTGAAAAACCCAGAAGGTACGGGTTTTGATATAAGAATAGGGGAAATTTATAAGCTAAAAGAAAATGGGTTTCTTGGAATAGATGAAAGAAAAACTCCAGATGTAGAACTGTTAGCAAAATACGGAAAAGATAAAGAATACATTTTGAAACCAAATGAATTTGTTCTGATTAAAACTTTAGAAAAAGTCAATGTCCTAGAGAATCTTACCATGTTTGCATTTCCAAGAAGTACTTTATACAGATGTGGTGTTCAGTTCTTATGTACAAAAACTGATCCTGGATATTTTGGAGAGTTAGTTTTCGGTTTAAAAAATTTGAGTGACAAAAATTTCAAGATAGAACTTGGATCTAGAATAGCCAACATAGTTTTTTTGGAAATAGAAGGAAAAACAGTCCCATACAGAGGTCAATGGAAAAACGGCAGAGTCACGACAAAAGAAAAAGAAAAACAAGTTTAAAATCTTTCTTTCAAAGCAGAAGCAATTATTGGTAAGGCAATTGTAGCATCTTCTTCTATTTGAATATGTTTTGCACTCGTTTTTATTTTCCCCCAAGAAATTGCTTCTCTGGTTCTAGCTCCTGATAAACTACCACTCCATTCTACGTCAGTGGAAATATAAACAGCATAATCCAATCCTTTCTTGAACTGATTCCACCAAATAGTATGATGCTTGGAAATCCCTCCACCGATTATTAGAGCTCCTGATTTTTTTGCATTCCAAACAAGATCACTGAGTAATTTCTCATCTTTTAAAATGTTAATCCTTAAATCATGATCTTGAGAAAATTGCCATATCTGATATCCCACCGCACCATCTGTTATTCCTGGAATTATTATTGGAATTTGATTTTTATAGCTCCAATATAGTATTGAATCTTTATTTTTGATTCTTTTTCCAATTTCCCAAACAAATTCGTAAGTTGATAGTTCTTTCTTTTCTTTAGATATTTCTTCCAGAAATTTTTTCATTTTCTCTTCGATTATAATACCGTAAGATTCATTCGGAACAAAAATATTCCCTATTCTGGAAATTCCCTTTTTGTGCAATTCTTTATCATCAACGAAAAAACTCCCATGATAATAATTTTTAAAGCTTCTTGCTAGGTCATGGTCCAAAGTTCCACATGTGGTAATCACTATATCAAAAAATTTTTCCTTTAAAAAATCTTTTATTATCCCACGAGTACCCGTTGCAATAATTGCTGCAGGAAAAGATATAAAATTTAAGGAATTTTTATTTTTTATCATTTTTTCTAAGATATCTACACCTAAAGCAAGATTCTTTGCAGTAAATCCCCCACCTTCTAACATTTGTTTAACCAATTTGTTTACAGAAGTGGTTTTATTGACTTTAAAATCCTTTACTACTTTCATAAGAACAACAACCAATCTAATAATATAAATTATTTGATAAATTAAAAACAAATGTTGGTTATATGTTGAAAGAGAATATTGTAAAACTCCTTGAAACAGCAGAAATAAAAATAGAAGAGGACAAGCTTGAAACACCTCCACAGCCTGAATTTGGCGATATTTCTTTTCCTTGTTTTGAATTGGCAGAAAAAGAAAAAAGAAAACCACAAGAAATGGCAGGGGAGATTTCAAGAAAAATTAAAATACTGAAGGGTTCTCTGGTAAAAAAACTAGAAGCCAGGGCAGGATATGTAAATTTTTTCTTTGATTGGAAAAAAATCGCTGAAAAAGTTTTAAAGGAAATTTTGGCTGAAAAAGAAAATTTCGGAAGAGGTAAAATTGGAAGAGGGAAAAATGTTTTGATAGAATATTCTCAACCAAACCCTGTTCATCCAATGCATATAGGCCATGCAAGAGGCACATTCCTTGGTGATGCATTAGCAAATATTTTTGGCTCAAGCGATTACAAGATTATTAAAGCAAATTACATGAATAATACTGGCTTGCAAGTTGCAAAATTGGTTACTGCTTATCTCCTTTGGGCAAAAGGTAAAAAACCTGAAGGTAAACCAGACCTATGGCTTTGGAAGCTTTATGTAAAATTCCATAAGGAAGTTGAGAAAGATCCTAGCTTAGAAGAAAAAGCAAGAGAAACTCTAAGAAAATTTGAGATAGAGCATGACAAAAATATTGTAAAAACATGGAATCAAATTGTTGGATGGTGTGTGGAAGGTTTTGAAGAAACTTATAAAAAGCTTAGAATAAATTTTGATGTTTATTTTTATGAGAATGATTTTAAAGATCCTGGTAAAAAAATTGTTGAGTTAGCAGTAAAAAAAGGAATAGCGTTCAAATCTCCGGAAGGAGCAATAGTCGCTGATTTAGAAAAATATGGATTATCTAGTTTGGTGATATTAAGATCAGATGGTACTGGCCTATATTATACTAGCGACTTGGGTTTGACCGTCCATAAATTTGAAAAATATAAGCTAAACAGAGCGATTTGGGCAGTTTCGACCGAACAAAACTTATGGTTTAAACAATTGTTTAAGTTTTTAGAATTGCTTGGTTATGCTTGGGTAAAGAATTGTCATCATTTTTCTTTTGAGCTGGTTCATTTACCAGAAGGAAAGATGTCCTCTAGAGAGGGAAGAGCAATAATGCTCGATGAAGTTATTGATAGATTAGTGAAACTAGCATACGAAGAAGTAAACAAAAGAAATCCCAAATTACCTGAGCAAACTAAACGAAAAATTGCAGAAAAAATTGGAATTGGGGCTTTAAAATATGCAATAACGAAAATCGAGCCTCATAAAACAATAACATTTGACTGGAAAAAGATGTTAAGCTTTGAAGGAAATACTGGTCCTTATTTACAATACGCTCATACTCGTTGTCTGGGAATTTTGAAAAAAGCTAAAAAATGGAAAGAAACATTTGAAGTAGGAAAGCTGACTGAAGAGGAAAAGGAATTAATAAAACAATTACTTAAATTTTCAGAGGTTGTCGAACAAGCAGCAAAAGATTTAAGACCCCACTATATTTGTTATTATACTTACAATCTTGCAACGATTTTTAGCAACTTTTATCAATCTTGCCCTGTTTTAAGAGCTGAAGAAGGAGTAAGAGACTTTAGATTGAATCTAGTTTCAGCCACTGAACAAGTTTTAAAAAATTCTTTAAATTTAATAGGGATAAGGATCCCAGGAAAAATGTAATTTTTTTAGTTAAATTTTCGAAACTGGCACCATCTTGAATGTTCGGTATACCTAAGACATGCTTCTTCAGGAATAGAAAACAATTCTCTTATACTAGTGGCAATGTTTATAATTTCGTGATCCATTTTTCTCGAAAGATCAACTTTTTTTTCATTACCATCCCTATAAAAAACCATTCCATAATATGGAAATTCTATATGATTATAAATGGAACTTTTTCTTTTCTTCATTGAAATTATAGCTAGCCTATCTGCGGCAAGTTGACAACGAATCGGACTGGTGCACGGATATTTGAAAGGAGGATTAGAAGTTTTTACTTCGTAAGGAATTGCTAGCACATCTCCGTCATACCTTTCTATAACTGTCAGATCAGGCCTTGCGCAAATACCTATTTTACGATTCTCAAAAGGCCTATTTAATCTATCACCATTCATTACCTCAAGTATAATCTCCGCATCTTTCTTTTCATTAATTGTACTCACTCTTTTTGGTATTATTTCATCTAATATTGCGGCAAAGTTTTGTTGGATTAAAGAATGATTAATGTGATACTTTCTAATCTCTGGTCCTAACTCATCAAAAACACTAGTTATAATACTACTCCTGGAATTTTCTAGCATTTTTTCTAATCTAGAATCTGACATTTTTTTTTCCTTGTCAGAAAGATATGAAAACTCCAATTCTTTATAAAAGTTTAAGAGCTTACGATTGGCCCCTCTTAAGATATCTTCCTCTGTTTTTGGCCGCCCACCTTTTTTTGCTTTCTTCTCGAAAAAGCATTTTGGACATTGAACAAAATCTCTTATTTGAGAGGCGGTTATTAAATATATCCATTTAGGCATTTTATCCTCTCACGTGCTGAATAATAAAAGTTCCCTTTTTCTTTTTTACTTCACCTCTTCCTTCTGATGGTAAAAAAACGGATAGACTGGACACATCTACATTTACCAATTCTGCATTTTTTTCCAATCCATTTTCAATTTTTATTTGAACAAAATCTTTGATTGGTTTCAAAAGCCCGGCTGGCTTAAAAACACTTTCAAAAAGTTCTTTCTCAAACTCAGTTCCTAGATTGGTTTTCTTCCATAAGTAAAGCCCACTTTTTAAGGTCGTTGCATCTAGTACTCTTCTGTCCAAGAATTTCTTTTCATCAGCTAGATAATGAAGTGGAGGTAAAACATTAGATATATCACAGACTTCCTTATAGAAGCCAGTAGTTCTCCAAGCGTCTTCATCAGAAAAAAGTAACAAACCATAGGGTCTCAAAAGGGTCATTTCATTACCGACTAAAAAATAAATTAACTCACTTCCATCATTTTTGCACTTATTAGTTGGTCTATCGTAGCTTACATCACAGTTGGCACAAACTATTCTGACAACTGCCTTCTCATGTTTTATGTTTAGTGGAGCCTCACATCTTAGACAGTTGTCTAAACTATAAACTCTTCTGCAGGCAGGGCAGATTAATTCAGCATGAGGAAAAGATTTTCTAACCTCTTTAAAGTTAGATATTGCTCCATCTCCATATGCTTCTGCTAGGTAATCTTCAAAAAGTATCTCCCACCCAATTGTCATAGTATCATTTAACTGTTAAACAGAAAACTTTAAGTTGCTTATGGTCTAGATTTCTCCTTTATACTCTGCTAGCCAGTTTTTTATAGCAGTTTTGATGTCGATTACCATTTCTTCTCCACTAGGCAATTTTCTCTTAATTGTGATTGGAATTAGAATTTCCTTAAATTCTAACTTAGCAATTTCTTTTGGATTTATTTCTTCAGTTTTTATTAGAACAGGAGCACCCAGAGCAATTTGTAAAGCTCTTGCACCGAATAGCCTAGTAACTTCAAATCTTGTTAATCTATCTTTTGGCCAAATCAAGTTTTCACCCCAAAGAGCAGGGAAACGCATACAGTTTATGCTCTTTTAATATAATCAATTGAAGTTTTTTTGTTTAAAACCTTATGGTTTGAACTGGCTTATTTCTTTTAGTAAATCAATATGCCCGAGGAACAACTGCCTACAGCAATATCTTTTTAATCCTAACTCGTTCAAAACTTTTTCAGCGTCTTCCCCCGCTTCAATCCTTCTCTTAAATTCTGGATAGAGATGCCCTACAACCTTTCCACATGTAAAACATCTGACCGGAATAATCATATTAAATCAACTTATCTTTTACTCCTTTGTTTATGTCTTCTTGGCCCCCTTTTGCTAGCAGAGGGCTTATGAGGTTCAGTTCTTCTTGGATCGTAAACTAATAAGTTTCTATCGTATTCTAAATATTTATTCCTTAGATCTTTGCTCTTGAAAAAATCTACCAATCCTCTAGCAATAGCCATTCTTACTGCCTCACCTTGTCCCGAAATTCCTCCACTTTTTACATTTACTTTTATGTCAACAAGCTTAGCTAAATCTTCAGCGAGCAACAGGGGTTCTTTTACCCAGAGTCTTAGAATATCATTCCCCCAAACTTCCAGAGGTTTTGAATTAATTAGAACTCTACCCTTACCTTGAACTATTCTAGCTCTGGCTATTGCTTTCTTTCTCTTTCCTGTTGTGAAAATAACTTTTAATTTTTCTTTTTTTACCATCTTTTCTTAGCTCCTAGAGCAATTGATAATTTTTCAAGTGTAATATAATTTGTTTTTATTTTGCTAACATTTGCATTTTTTACTTTTTCAAGTTTTTTATTTTTAAATTCTTCTGGCAGACCGATAAAAACCTTTAGATTTTTATAAGCTTTCCTTCCTTTTGGTTTATGCCATGGCAACATTCCACGAACGGTTCTTCTAAAAATTTTGTCTGGCTCTCTGGGAAAAAATGGACCATGAAAAGGATCCCCTCTTCTTCTCCTTGTCAAATAGAGTTCAACTTTAAATTTTTTTCTTCCAGCTAGAACAGCTTTTTCGGAATTTACGACAAAAATCTTTTCGCCTTTCAGAAGTTGTTTAGCTATTACAGAGGCTAGTCTTCCAAGGATTTGATTTTCTGCATCATATATCATTCCATCACGTTATAATTTTTATTCCTGTCCCCTTTGGATTTTGTTTAATCAGTTCTTCAATTGTTAGACATTTGCTCTTGGATTTATTTATTTTTTCTTTTGCTTGAGCTGAAAAACGCCAAGCGGCAACAGTTATTTTTTTACTTAAACCTCCAGATGCTAAAACAATTCCTGGAACTATAATCATCTCATTTTCTTTTGTGTTTCTTTCTATATCTGAAAGATTTACTTCTATTTTTTCTCTTCTCGCTTTCTCTAGTTTTTCTGCTACAGTTTTCCAAATCGGGGCTTTAAGCTCAAAAGATTTTTTCTCCAGATACTCTATAAGTTTTTTCAAATATGGGTTTGTTGGCCCTGTAGGTCTTACCATAAATATCGGCTAAAATATAATCTAGGTTTATATTTTTAAGAACTTCTACAAGTTAAATACCTTGCAAAAATGTTTTTAGAGTGACTTATTTTCCTAAATACACCCCATCT
>JAUWXZ010000041.1 GCA_030616125.1 Candidatus Aenigmatarchaeota archaeon | reverse complement strand
TTGTCCTTTTTTACCAATTTCTTTTCTTTCTTTGTCATGTTCAAGATAATACAAAACTTTTTTCTCTAAATCATCCAGATTCTCATAAAAAACAATGTTTTCTTTATCTGTGAAATTATTGGGAGTTATAAGTGGCAGTCTATCACAAAGACCCAAGCCTGAATAATACATGATCTCCCACCGCCTACAAGTGTCATTTCCCCAACCTCTTACAGAAATATTTATTTTTGCCCGGCTCATATGATCAAGATATCCCTTGTAAGAAAGTAACGGCTTAGGCACCCAAGCTTCTTTATAAAAACGACCATCCTCCTTGGATAAGTCCTTACGGGAATCTATCCCTACATATGAATTTTTCAGATTCATCTTTAACAATCTTTCAACCACTTGCCCTCTATAACGATGCGTATTTCCAAAAACAGCGAAAACATCGAGATCTTTTTCTTCTTTATTTGGGTACTCTCTTTGTTTATTGGCAGGACAGGAAAAGGGAAGAGAATAAAACTCATCCTTTTTTTCCAGCATTTCTCTTCTGAAAATAAGATCTGGCTGAAATCCTTTTATAAGTTCTCCTCTAACTATAGTTGCACTATCTTCATGATCTGTGAAAACCAAAGGCTTCGGCTTTTTACCGAAGGCTTTCAGAATATCCTTGTAAGCATTAATTGCATAAGTCCTAGGAGCAGCCAATAAAATAAAAGAAAATTCATTCATCCGATTCTTCACTTCATCAAAAGTCCATGGTTGTGCTTTCCTGGAAACCATATAAGTAGATGGTGCAGTAAAACCAACTTTACCATCATCCAAAATATAATCTTTGCCAATCTGTCCATAATATGATTTTTTATAAGGATAAGTTACAACATTATCATCTCCTAATATTTGGCATAAACCATTAAAAAGATAAAATGCTCCAAAATCCTGCTCCGGGTGTTCAAGCATTAAAACTTTCATTTTTTCTCCTTTTTAAATTGTTTTTGCAATAGCAACAACTGACCAATGTTTTTCTGATGTACTGTCATAAGGCTTAAATAAAGGACAAATTGCTTCACATCCAAATCCTATATCGGTCAAATATTTCTTTATTTCATCTGGAAAAAAGTATCGCACAGAATGAACTTCTTCAATTTTCGTACCATCATTTTTTATAACTGTAGTATGAACATCGCATAAATTTTTTTCAGGCCTTAAGTGAGGACTAACAATTTTAACAAAATCTTTAAATTCTGTCTTTCTAAATTCAGGTTTTTGAGAAAGAACTGCCGGACCATTCCAAAACTGGAAAATAAATGGACTTCCTTTTTGAAGGATACTTTTTACTTTAAACATAACCTCATAAAGTTCTGATATAGAAACTACATAACTCATAGCATCAAACATACTAATACAACTATCAAAAAGCTGATTGAATTTCATTTTTGAAAAATCACCAACTCTAACATTTAACCCCTTTTTCTTTGCTTCTAAAACCATAAATTCTGACTGGTCAACACCAAAAACTTGATAACCACGTTTTTTAAGTATGGCCAAATGAGTACCTGTCCCACAGCCAAAATCCAAAATTGACCTTATCATTTTATTATTTATAAACCATTTAAAAATTTCTTCTATGAAATCGCATTCCTTTTCATAGTTTTTTTCTTTGTACATTGAATCATATAACCGTGTATATTCTTCTGTATAAATTTCAGACATTTTCTTTCATTCCTATTGTAACAATTTTGCTTACCGCAACAAATTATTTCCGTGCCTCTACATTAAGACTAATCAAAAGACCATCATCTTTATGCATATGAGGAATATAAGCTTGAGAATAATCATCAAAACCTGTAAGCTCACCCACAAATACCTCTCTCCAGTTCCAATACGCAATATTTTTAAAACCGATCGACTTTAATAAATCTACTAATGAATTAAAGTCAAAAATAGTTTTCTGATATAACACTAAATTATTTCTTGGATTCGGCCATCGCCCATAAAGTGGACCTATTATTAAATCTAAATTCTTATATTTTAAATACACTTTTGCTAAGGCCGCAAAATTTGGTAATGCCAGACGTAATAGTCTACCCAATTTTAGTACCCTATGCCATTCTTTTAATACTTCAATAACTTCAATTCTATCGAAATATCCCAGTGCATGGGAAGAATATATTAAATCTACCGAATCATCTTTAAACATCGGTAAATATTTAATATTATGTTTATGGTTGATGTGCGAATAATCAGCAAGGTCTATGTGAATATATCCCTTTAAATATCTCGCGCCACAGCCCAGATGAAGCTTTATCACTTTTTTAAAAACTCCTCAAATTGTGCTGAACTTTAATGCTGTTTTTTTACCATTATTGAAAATTAAATTCATTCCAATTAACTTCTTTTTTCTTTATGAAAATTTCCTTTCCCTCAAGTTCACAATACTTTTCAAGTCCTGCATTTCCTATACAGTCACGCCAAAGTTTATTGCCTCTATTGGAGTTGGAAAACAATTCACAATTTCTATCCAGATCGGAACCTCCATCGTCAAAAACTAAAGAAATAAAAAAGAATCCATCTTTTTTCAGATGTTCAGATAAATGAGCCAAAACTTTGTGAGCAGAAATACAGTGTTCTAATGAATCGTGGCTCCAGATAAAATCGAATTTTCGCTCTTCAAGATAGCTAAACTGTCTCTCTGGTGTTACAAAGATAGTATCAATATCTATGACTTTATACTTTTTGATACGCCAAGCGAAAAATTTAAACCATTCTGTGGGAAGATCGGCTAAAGTAAGATGATATCCTTGAAGCCAAAGTGGATTGATCTTGGCTCCAGAACCATGATCAAGAGCATATTTTTTCTTTCCCTGTAAAAGTCCTTGAGTAAAACGAGCTATCGGTTTATCTTCAAAATCGAATGGTATATCCCGATGGACTTTCGAAGCATACGCATTTGCTAATTGTGCTGGATGATTATAGACTTTTATATATTGCTTATGGGTTATTTTTTTCCAGCTTCCATTCCCTCTTAACGCCCCTATTGAAGCACTTTCGCTAGGTGAAGATGTATTGTTTTTTATTTCGAATTTGTCCCATTTCTCTTTTTCCTGAATCCAATAGTTTATTGATTTTCCTGTAAATTCAAAAAGATCTTGTGCGTAAGTTTCTTGTGTAAATGTTATAGTTGAACGATCTCTCATAATGTCTCCTTTTTTTCCTAACAATCCATTATAAACTTCCCCTTCTCTCTTATTCTGGTACAATGAGCAAAAAATGAATCTAAACATCCTATTTTCATTACACCTATTTTTCCTAATTTATCGTCAAAATTTAAATCGCCAGCATAATGGGATTTTTCTTTAAAACCACCAATTTTTTTGAATAAATCTTTATGAATATAAATTGGACAGTATAATAATTCATGCCTATGCGCGCAATGCTCAAGAAAAACACCACTTGGATAATGTTGAAAATTCTGTTTTCTCTTCTTCTCAAAAAAGTTTAATAAATTGCTTTCACGGACGGGCAAATTAAGATCGGCTTTCCAAAATTTCCTTCCTGCTTTTTCTGAATCCACATCTATTTGATAGTCGAATTGAACTATGGCAGTCCAGACACTTACGAAAATATTTTTCATATGATCATATTCATATATATGTTTCAAGATATTATAATCCCAATCAAATCCCCAATAAAAATCATAACCTAAAGAAACTGCAAGCCAATCATTAGTAGCTCTAGAAACTCCATAATTCCAACTTTCATATATTTTTTCCTTCCCTGCAGGACATCCTATTTCGTGAATAACAACATTCAATTTATTAAGCCAGTCACCTTCATTGAGCCATTTGCGAATACTCCATCCTTTATGATTATCTATATCCAACCAGTCATCTGAACAATGATCATCTATTCTATCCGCAACCAAAACAATTTCGTGATCTTTGAATCGACTATTTTTATAAATGCTATTCAAAAAAAAGTTGAGAGTACTCAGCCTATCATGAACACTTAAAACTATGCTGAATCTTTCCATTTCAGTCCCCCTATTTTGTTTCTATTAAATTGGCTTTATACCAAACGATGCTTCTTCTTAGGCCTTCATCTAAAGAAATAGTTGAAGTTGACTGATCAAAACACTTGTGCCACTTTGTGAGGTCTGCCGCTACAAACGCCTCCCTACCTTCCGGTTCGCCCGATCTCATTGGTCTATACTCGAGCTTGCTCTTGCTTCTTGTTAATTCAATTATTTTCTTGGCTAATTCATCAACGGAAACCCCTTTTCCGTAACCTAATTGTATTATTTCTCCTTTCAAATCTTTGCTTTCGGAAATTAGTCTTAAGTCGTCAGCGGCATCGTCAACATAGAGACAGTCCATGAATTTGAATGGCTTCCCTTCTTCCCCGTAAACTACCAAATCTTTACCTGACAAGGCACTGACAATAAAGTTGGGAATAGCTTTTCTTACCGGAGCTACTTTTTGTTTTGGACCATAAGCATGGGTTAGTTCCACCGTCCTTATGTCCGTCCCGAAATGTATGTTATACACCAAGCCATATTGTTTCACTGCATTTTTCGTTATCATATATGGACTATTCCATTGTGGAATCAATCCTAGGTTAATCACCTTAAATCCCTTTTTTCTTGCCAGCTCAAAAACATTGAGTGAGCCTTCAATGTTGATTCTATTGCTTTCTTGTATATGATCAACCAGCCAATCTGTTCCCAATATCCCTGCTGCATGGAAAACTACATCAATGCTTTCTGCTGACTCTTCCAATTTATACAAATCGTTTATGTCTGCTTTAGTAAACTTCACATTCTCTTTTTTGGAATCTGCTATGTCAAGAACCGTCACATTGTAACCATGCTTAATCAAGTTATCAACAATCGCGCCTCCAATAAATCCTGAGCCTCCAGTTACCAATGCTTTCATTTTTTCACCTTTTTCTTTTCTCTTTTAAAACTATGCTAAATCTTCCCATACCATATTTTCTTTTTCTCTTTCTTTTTCTGCTCTTTTTTGTCTTTCTGCTGCTTTTCTAATACAATCAGAAATTTTAGAATTCGGCTGTGTTAAATCCAAAATCATAAGTGCTTTCATATGAAGAAAAAAACTATTTCTAATTCCTGTTTTCATATAACCCATTTTCCCTAATTTGGTATCGAAATTGATATCTCTTGAAACCTCAGGATAGAAACCACCACTTTTTTCAAATACGCTTTTATGAATCACAATAGGCAAGTAATGGCATAGTATTCTTTCGCCACATCGTTCAATATAAACATCATCAACTTGTGTATCTTTAGACCATTTTAACCATTCACTTTCTAAGACATAAAATTTTGGCGAATAGACTAAACCTTCAGATTTTAAAGCCACAGTTAAATTATTTGGAAAAGTTAAATGGTACCAATCTCCCCATTTTGCTACACGATTTACAGCAGGTTGGGGTCTCACATTTATTGGAACATAAATCATATTCTCATTATTGATTTGTTTTAAAAAATTATAATCCCAATCTTTCGAACAATA
>JAUWXZ010000032.1 GCA_030616125.1 Candidatus Aenigmatarchaeota archaeon | reverse complement strand
AAAAGAAGGGGATGTAATAACACATGCTAGTGGTTTTTCTATCGGGAATAGTGAAGATTTTACAAATGCCATATCTAGTGTAAAAAAAGATGATTATGTTACAATGGTAATAAATGATGGCCCTGGAGGCTGTACAGCTATTGATGATGGGAATTTGGGTATAAACGTTGCTGACATTCCTTCAGACAAACTAAAATTTAGTTTGGACATCCAAGGTGGCACAGTATTCTTATTTAAACCAAGCACAAACAACCTAGAAAGAATTAACCAAATTATTAATAAAAGAATCAAAATTTTCAACGTACCAGAAACTAAAGCATATGTTTCTAATGATACAATAAAAATTGTTAGTTTGGCAAAAGAAAAAATAAGCTCACTAACAATTCCAGGAGAATTTGAAGCAAAAATATTAGAAGCTGTTAAAATTGAGAACGGGACCGGAGAAATTAAGATTGAAAATAATGTTTATCCTGTTAAATTGATCGATAATAAAATTGAAATAAATAATTCTTCACAAGATATTAATCAAACTTTTTCGCTTGAACAAATTGATTTTAAGTTATTAAACATAACAAACGATTCAGTTGTTGTCGAAGCTACAATTTTTACTAATGAAGATGTGCTGAAAGTTCTAACTCGATATAGCTATACAAAAGAGCTCGCACCCCAGACTTATGAATTTAACATTCCACTAGAGATTTCGGACCAAGCATCAAATAAATTTACGAGAATAGCAAAGGGTTTAGAAATAACATTTTCTAGAGGGGAACAAATTCTAGAAGGATTTTTAGTTTACTATCTTGATGGAAAAATGATTGGCGAGCTGAATATTCCAGTTGAAATAGCCGAGAAAGAAATAAAAACGATAGCCGTTATTGGGTTTGGGGAAAACCACGCAGAAATTTCAGAAGAAAAATTAAAGGTACAAGCAGTTTTAGAATCAGGTAAACTTCCAGACCTTGAATTAATTGGAACAGAAAGTTACGAGCCATATTTAAGAGAGAATGTTATCAGATTAGTGTTAATAAGCACAGTTCTAATAATAATTTCTGTTATTGTTTTAGCTTATATCCGGTACAAGCATATTGCGCTCGGCTTCTATATGATTTCTGTAGTAGCGAGTGAGGTGGTTTGCATCTTTGGGTTTGTAGCACTAACTCAAAAAGTTTTAGCCTATGGTTGGATTTTTGGTTTTCCGTCAATTGTTGGTCTGATTGTTTTTATAATTATCAGTACCGTTTGGATGTTTCTCGTAACAGAATACAAAACAAGAGAAAAGGAATTGAGTTTATGGTATAAGCACAGAAAAATACTGAGTTTAAAAAAATTTTTGATCATGACAGCTTCTATAACTTCTTTTATTCTTTTGTTTACTGTGTGGAAAGGTTTTGGTTTATCGATAATCAGTGGGTTGATTCTTGGGCTTTTAGTCACGAAATCTCTCTATGAACAAATCATAAGCCATAAGGTTTTATAAATTAACATATTTTGATTTAAGCCCATTAGAAAGAAATAGAATTTCCCCCCCACACTTACATTTTCCTATCAAAGGAATTCTTCTGAAACTTTGATTGCATTTACTACAAATAAAACTTTCAATGGAATTTAGAATTATTTTCTCTGGTTTTTTCTGGTTTTTAATTGCCTCTATCAACATTAATTGTTTACCCACGCCGACCAACTCCGACTTAGAAATACCCATGGCTTCAAAAACTCTTTCCAAGGGTGGTAAAATTTGACTTTCTATATAATATTTTGAATCAATTTTCAGCCCATGTTTCTTTACATACTCAGGATCTTCCGCACGATCAGACATCAACTGCGCACCTTTAACGATAACAAACGCAATTCTATCTCCTATGCCAGGGGCTGTACTTGGACTTCTCTTCTTTAATTTTTTGAGCAACTCCACATGGGGCTGAATCCCCCTATATTGTTTTAAAGGTTTTGAAACACCTTTTGTTACAACTAACTCTTCAATTGGAATTTGATTTTTTTGTAATTTTTCCAGGATACCCTTAGCATAATTAAACGCTTTTTTAGGATTTTGCTCTTTCAATAAAATTTCAAGAACATTGTAAAGTGTTTCAGAAGTTAGGTCACACCAGTCTCTACGCACAGTTTCTATTCCCTTCATCAAAATATTTTCTTTCCATTCCCCATCCATTTTTTCAACAGTTAATCCAGTATATCTTTTTTTAGTTAAAACTAAAAGTGTTTTAAAGATACTTTCTATTTTCGTTTGTACTATCCCTTTTAATTCCTCGTTTATTTTTTCTTCTAATTCTTTTCCAAGATTAAACGCTTCTTCAATATTTTTTGTCAGAGTTTTTACCATGATAGAATCTGTGTCACCATAAATTACCTCAAATTTTTTGTCCGACTCGACTGCATCGCGAGTTTTTTGAATTAAACTTCTCCCACAGCTAGTTATCGCATTTGCTATTTCCAGAAAATAAAGTTTTGCCCTTGTGTAACCAGTATAACCATAAAAAGCATTTGTCATTATCTTTAAGGCATATTGTTTTGCATCTAAGGTTCTTTTTTCTTCCTCTTTCTTTGACCTTCTCATTTCTAATTTTACTCTATCTCTCTCATTTACCAAGTATTCAATTATTCTTGGAACAATTCCTTTTCTAATTTTTTTCGAGGTGAACTCAGTACCAAAAGGTGTTTTAATTGTTTCAAAGTCTTCCTTTGAAAAAACTAAAGTTGTTGGACAGATGTTATAGGCAATGAATATAGACGGATACATTGAACGAAAGTCAAGATAGACAACACAATCTGTGTGTAACCCAACCTTTGGCTCTAAAACCAAAGCTCCCTTTAGTCCTTTTGCCTCTTTTTCTACTTTTCTTCTTAGGATTCCTTTTGAAGAGGGTTTGCATGGAATTATATAGTTCTCTTTGTTAAATTCTCTCAATAATAAATTTTCAACCCTTGCGGCTTCTCCTCTGTCCAAAATCTCCTGAAGCAATAAGCCAGAAACTTTTGACAGCTCAAAAAATTTGTCTAACATGTTTTTATCGAGGAGTAATCTTAAAGCTAATTGAGCATCTTTTCTAGCATAGTCCACTAACTTCTTGAGTTGGCTTTCATCTCCATTCCAGTATTTTGAAATTTCACTGTAAACAATTTTAATTTTATCTTCTTTCAACAGTTCTCTGGAAACATCTCCCAAACCATATCTTTTGAGTCTCAAAAGACCTTTACCAGCAGATTCCTTTATCAATTCGTAAACATCAACAACGATTCTTCCAAGAATGCTAGTCCTAAATCTTGGCCCAACTTTTCTAGAAATGGCGTGCTTTTGTTTACATCTTCCAATAATTGTGCTTATTCTGCACTGTCTTAGTCTTTCTATGATAAAGGGGAAGTCGAAATTATTTATATTATATCCTGTGATTATGTCTGGATCAAACGAATCGATGATCTTCACAAATTCCTTGAGCATTTCTTTCTCGTTGCTAAAGACTATAAGATTTTTATCAATTTTCTTGATTGGTTTAGAAACTAAGACCAGAGAATTTTTTCCATCAAAGCTAGGAGAAAAAGCAAGACTTATGATCGCGATTTTATCTCTTTTTGGGTCCGGCAAACTTTCCCTTTCAGATACAACTTCTATATCAACACTCATGTAGTCAAGGTTACTTGGGCTTTCTTCTGCCTCTTCGATAGATTTAATTTCAACTGTTCTACCTGCTTTAACAGTTGATGTGTTTATACTTTTTCCGTTAGCTTTATACCATCTCATTCCAGATAAACCAAAATCTACCATATACCTGTTTCTAAAAAGTACGTCTGCTTCAAAAATGTTCTTTACAAAATTTTCTGATATTAGTTCATCTCTTACAATTGGAACCTTGGAAGGATCCTTCAGAGTTATTTTAAGTACTTTTGTCTTATTTTTTTGATACCCAACCGATAGAAATTTTTCCACTTCTTCAATTTTTATTATTTGGTATGCAAAATTTTTTTTCAGAAAATTTATAACTTCAACTTTAGAACCTTCTTTTGGAAGTATGTAAAAATAAGGTTTATAATTTTCATGGAATGCGCAAATTGTTTTACCGTCTTTTGTTTTACCAAATAATCTTATCACAGGAGAATTATTGAGTTGTATATAATCGCAGTCTAGTAATTGAAATTTGATTTCCATATCTATTTTTATGTGAAATCGATTTTAAAAGTTTCTCGTGTTCTCAAATTTATTAACCAAAATATAGGTTGAGTTATAAAACTGCCATTTGAAATTATTGTTATGCCCTTATAATTTATAATACCTGGTAAATGAAAATGACCTGAAACAAAAATATCAGGAACTACGTTGAGAAAATAAGGATCTTCGTCATATATCTTATTATTAAAAATTGGGTTGAGGTGCCTTTTTTTGATCAAATTCAAGAAAATTTTTTCTGGAGGGAGATTCGTCCATTTGGTTGCATAATTAGAAAAAATATCATCATGAGAAAGAAAAATTGTAACACCTTGGATTTCCACAAGAGATGGGTTATTGAGGGTGTCATCAAAAAATGGATCTACCTCACCTCTTAGAAAAAATTTATTGTACTTCGACAACCTCCCAAACAAATTGTTGAGATGTTTTTTATTAGAGGAGACATCCCCAAGGATAAAAATGAATAAATCTTTATACTCAGCTTTCTCGAGCCAATTTAAAAAATTCTCATAACTTTGTTTTTTGAATTCTTTTGAATCCATATGAAAATCTGAAATGAATAAACAAAAAATATCATCAGATGATTTGGCCACTTGTTTTTTAAGTGGTATATCCGGCCAAACAATTTTATCTGCGTATACTTCGAAGCCTTGCTTTTTGCAGACTAAACCAATAACCTCATCCGGAACAATTAAACTAAAATCTTCAACTTTTTTATCAAAAGAAATTTTCAACTCTCCTGTTCCATCTTCGACTACAGCCAAGTATCCCTCAGAACTAGTTTCTTTAACCAAGACTATAAGAGAAAATTTTTTTATTCTGTCAGTAATTCTATTGATCGAAACTAAGTCGGTTAAATCTGGTTTTTTAACTAGGAATTTTTTTATCTGGTCGTACCTTTTGCTAAAAAAATTTGTGTAATCCTCAACCGTGTGGACCTTTTTTTGTTGTGAGAAATCTCTTAGAATTTTCAATCCTGTCGGTTTTAACAACTTTTCTACAAAATCAAAAGTTATCATTGGTACGTTCAATGTTTTTATTTTCTCTAGAAAATTTACCATTTGGTCGGGATTTTTTTCGAAGAATTGTAAAGATTTTGGGTCAAGCTGATAACCAGAATTTAAAAAAAATTTGATTATTTCTGATCTTTCCATAGAACTCATAAAGATATTATTTCTTCAAAATATAAACTATTAATCCATTTTTATTCTTTATTTTTGAGTGGGGCAATATCATAGACTGAACTTCATCAGCTTTTATCAATTCTTGTAAATATTTTTGAGTTGTATTCCAACTGATTTTTTTTCCAAACTTTTTTGAGACCTCTTCAGTGATAACACGAATTGTCAAGGGATTTTTGGTTAATTGTAAGGTTTCTAGAATTAAAGGCTTAATTTTCCTCCTAAGACTAGGTCTTCCTCGTTTCATACTTTATTATCAATTAGACAATTTTAAATAGGTTTTTAATTTTTAAACTTTATCTCCACTTATTTTTTTAACTTATAAGTACTTGTCTTTCCTACATGAATTTCTTCTATTTTATGAGAGTCTCTAAGAAATATTAAATATTTTTTAATTGTATGCCACGACAGGCCTGGTTTACCTGTTTTTGTACTTATTACATTTCTTATGTATTCGGTTGTATGTGGGATAGTTGTATCCAGTATGCTGAGAATTATGAGTTCAAACATTCTACCAAAGGGTTTTCGAGGCACAAGCTAGATTAGTATTTTTAACCATATAAATCGCACTAATCAAGTTATTTGTGCGAACATTCTAACATTAATGCGAACATTTTACCATTAGTGCGATAAGTTAACCATTAGTGCAATCTTTTCTCTAACATTTACAATTGATAGTAGTTGAGTTAAGAAGTGGGTAAATAATAAATAATAAATAATAAATATGCAAACATTTTAATTAATTTTTAATTGTTTTAATTAATTATTTATTATTTTAGTTACCTGATTAGAACTACTATTCAGTTGACATAACTGAAGAATGTTCATAAATTTACAGTAATAACTTCTGAATTTTTTTAACAAGTTTTTGAACTTTACCAACATCACGAATTGGCACATAAATCCTAGGATAAGACTCAACTTTTTCTAGCAGGTTTAATTTAACCAATGAACCTAATCTTTTTCTCAACGTCTCCAGTTCTATATGAAAACCTTCCCTTCTTAGTTCAGAAAACAGCTGTTGAACATAATAACAATTAGTGTCACTAGGAAAAGACAAACCATTGGCATAAAATTTTTGCAGAATTCTGATCATTGTGACATCAAGATGTGTTATAAAACTGCCTAATTCATCAATTCCATCTTTTTTCATTTGTTCCTGAACAGGAATCACAGATGAAATTTCATTGGCCATTATAATTCCTCTTAAAATTGTTAAAAAATTTTTCGAGTAAATAACTTTTGTGTTTAAGTATTAAAAATAGATTTGTATGTTCGAGAAGTTATATTAAATTGATTACTTTCGTGTCTACTTTTCCTTTTTCGAGTGTGATCAGACCGCAATAACCCTCTGGAAATCTTCCAGAATTTATTAATTTAGTTTTTCCGAGTTCGTCCGTTCCTTTAGCTTCATGACTGTGAGCACTTACCGCC
>JAUWXZ010000017.1 GCA_030616125.1 Candidatus Aenigmatarchaeota archaeon | reverse complement strand
CTTGGATGTTCAGCTCCTTTTAATTTATATTTTACTTTAAATGATGACAGGAAAGCATCAAGGATTGAAAGAATTTCATCATAAGTTGCTTTTGAATCAGAAATTCCCGCCGCTATTTTTTTCACATCTTTAGTTTTTGTGTCTTGTTCTTCATCGATTAAAACAACATCCCCAACTTCAAAAATTTTCTGTGGATATACCACATGTTGATTATGAGAATAAAATCCCATGATGCTCGGAAGCAACCAGTTTCTAAAAACGTTCCAGTTCAATGAGACAGGATTCTCGATTTCAACTATTCTTTCCTTTTTCACATTCATTTTTTTGAAAAGATTTTCTTTATTCGTTAAGGTATAAGACAAAATTTCCTGTAACCCTAAGCTAATCATTGTTTCTGCGACTTTGTTTGAAAAAACTTCTTTTTCAGCAATACATCCTACTGTAACCAGCTTCGGATAAACTGGTTCAATTTTATCATACCCATAAGAAATTAAAACATCTTCAACTACATCACGAAAATGCATTATGTCCTGTCTGTAAGCAGGGTAGAGCAGTTCAATTTTTTCTCCTTTTAATTTTGCTTGATATCTTGCTTGTTCAAGTAGATTACAAATCTCTTTCCCATTTAATTTCAAGCCAGAAACTTCGTTTACATAAACAATTTCAACAAAAGTTTTTTTTGGTTTTAGATCAGGGGTAAAAATTGCTTTGTCTGGATAAATTATTTTTACATTTTCCACTCTTGCTTTTCTGTCTGCTAAAGCAGAAACAATAACATTCAAAGCAGGAATTAGAAATTTGAAATCAAATCCAGTGCACTCAATAAAAACTTCTTCGGTTTTTTCTGTAACTTTACCAGTATAATCAGAATTAATAATTGGTGGCATTGATAACACATTATTAGTAGAGTCGATGAAAATTGGATATTCTTCACAGCCTTCAAGCAAATGACCAAATTCTTTTCCCTTAGGATGTTTTTCAAGAATTTCTTTTGGGGTTAGTTCTTCCTCAAAATCCAAAGGAACGAATTTTATTTCATTGGGCTTAACAGTTGTGTATTTTATTGGAGCCTTTATTTTTTTCAAATCATAAATCCCGATCGCAACTTCTTTTCTACTCCTTCCAAAAGTTCCTGCAACTTTTTCTTGAAGCTGAATGATTTGGGATAAAACATTCTCGTCAATTTTTAAATTTCTTCCAACAGCGCAAACTGTTAATGGTCTTACCTTATTTACTTTTTCATCAACTTTTACACTTATCTCTGACTTTTTTACTTCATATTTTGGAAGACCCTTTTCTTCCGTAACTCTACCCTTTACCTCTCTTGCTATTCCCTCTGCTGACCATAGATCAGGTCTGTTACTATCGCCTATATCGATTTTTAATGAATCTCCTTCTACAGAATTAATTTCTCCTTTTGCATATGCGATAGCATTTTTTAATTCTCCTATAGCAAGTTTCTTTCCAACCAAACTGCACAAATCTTTATATGATACCTCTACAGTTGGCATCTAGCTTATCACCTTCTGTTTTCTTAACCATTCTAAATTCCGAGCAAATAGATAGCGTATATCTGATACACCCAACTTGAACATAGCTAATCTATCTATTCCAATACCCCACGCAAGCACAGGTATATCTATACCTAGGGGTTTGGTTAACTCAGGACGAAATATACCACCTGGCAATGCTTCTATCCAGCCAAGTTTTGGATGATATACAAAACCCTCTATACTCGGTTCAGTGAAGGGAAAGTAAGCTGGCACGAATTTTATTTTTTCTACACCAATAATTTCTCTTGCAAAAAGTTTAAGCAAACCGACAAGACTTTTAAACGTTACAGATTCATCAATAACTATACCTTCTAGCTGGTTAAACTCTATTGCGTGAGTAGCGTCAATTATATCTGGTCGATAACATCTTGTAATAGCAAAATATTTGCCAGGAATTTCTGGTTTTGAAGCTAAAGTTCTTGCTGACAAGCAAGTACCATGTGCTCTTGGAACAAGCTGCATAGCTTTTTTAGGATTCCATTTATATTGCCAACCAATACTTCCTGCTATCCCAACTTCATGAGCTTTTTTTACATTTTCAACAATTTTTTTGTCTGGTAGTTTCCCGTGCTTTGGTTTTTTAAGCTGATAAGTCATTGTCCAATCTCTAGCCGGATGATTTTGTGGTTGAAACAAAGCGTCAAAATTCCAGAATTCAGTTTCTATTATTGGTCCAGTCATTTCTTTAAAACCCATTTCAACTAACTTCTTCCTGACCTGCATCAAGAAATAATTATATGTTTGTGCTTTACCGGCTTTGATCTTTGATTTATCCAATTTTTTCTTTAATTGTAAATCAACTGGTCTAAACTTTCTATTTTTCCACAAACCAGTTCGAATTATGTTATGTGTTAACTCATCAATAACGTTTCCAGCTTTTATTAGTGCTTCTTCTGTTTTTTTGTAAACTTCTGTAATCTTCCAAATCAATTTCCTTTCGATCAATATTTTTAAAATACTTTCTTCCACTTCTTTTCCTTCATGAATCTTTCTCAAGGCATCTTCTTCAGGAAATTTTTCAGGATATTTTATTAAAGTTAAAATGTTTTTTTCCAACTTAACCCAATTTTTCTTTTTTGTCCATTGCAATGCGATAGATAAATTTTTATTTTTTTTCTTTGTTTCCTTCAAACTTAGCGGACCTTCTTTTAAAGTCTTGACTAAATTTTTTTCTGGCAACCCTTTTTTTAGATATTCTTTTCCTTCTTCTGTTAATTTATATTTCATATCAACCTTTATGTTTTATTAAACCGATTGTTTAGTTAAAATCTTCGTTGCTTTTTTTATCATATTTTTCTTCTTCTTTTGATGTTTTCTTAAAAATTTAGCCATTATTTCAGCAACTTCTTTTTTACATTCACCACAAAGCCTTTTACCAGTTTTACATTCTTCATAAATTCTTTTTAGATGTTCATCATCTTCAACAAAATGGAAAAGAGCTAATTCATAATTAACACATTTCTCAGGTTCTCCTCCAAGTCTTCTCTGTTCTTCTGCAGTTTTTTTTCCACCATCAACACAGTTCATCACTTTCTTTTTTGCCAGTTCTATATTATCGTTTAAAATCAGGAAAGACATCGGATCTCTTTTACTCATCTTAGCCTCTCCGTTCAATGCTCTGAAGAACTTATGGTATATCGATGTTGGTGGGATGAAGTTAAACTGATCTTTAACTTTACTTACTATATCCCGAGTCAACCTCATGTGAGGATCTTGATCACATCCAATTGGAACTAAAACAATTTTAGGACCACCAAACTCAGGCAACTGTGGTAGGAGTATATCCCCTGCCTGTGTAAAGGCTGCAAAATACAAACCCAACTGCCTTTCACCATACAGACTTTGTAAATGATTTAGAGTAATTTTTCTGCTGAACAAAAAGGCCAAATTCATGACACGTTTTTCTTCAGATTGCCTGTAGATATAGGCGTTTTTTGGATCCAAGCCCAGAGCAAGGATATCTGCAACATTATCTATTGCAATTTTGGTAGCTTCATCCAATGCTATTTGGTTGTCAACTAAGCTTTCTAAATCAGCTATACAATAAAAAACTTTTGCTTTAAATTCTTTTTGAAAGAATATTATTTTTTCAGCTGTCATCTTGCTGCCAAGATGAAATTCATTGGTTGGTTTAATACCAGACATCACTGCGATTTTTTCTCCTCTTTTAAATGCCTCCAAAACCTTATCAAAATCCCTATGGGCAAAATCTATACCTCTTCTCAAATACCTGTTTGGGTGTTTAATTCTTGATACCAAATTTCCAATTGGTTGCAAGCCCAATTCGGTAAAAAGCCTAGAATAATCAGTAACCACACTTGTTCCAAATGGATCCAATAGATTTTTTGGAATAATGTTCACCTATTTAATTCTCTATATTTAGAAAGATGGTTAACAGTAAATAAAAATTAGAATCAGCTATACAATCCATTGGAACATATCACTTCACTTAAAAATAATATTTTAAAGTTATATTTAAGCTTTAAGTGCTTAAAAAGTTTTTAACAATATTATTAAAGGTGGTTAATTGGCAGTATTTAGGTTTGTTATTAATAGCCCTGAAACAAGAAAATCTTTTCAGTTAGAAGTAGATCAATCGAAAGCTTTTGGTTTAATTGGCAAAAAAATTAGTGACGAATTCGATGGTGAAATAATTGGTTTGTCTGGATATAAATTACAAATAACTGGTGGGACCGATAAAGATGGGTTCCCGATGCATCCAAATGTAAAGGGTTCGGGAAGAAAGAAGGTTTTACTTACTTTTCCCCCTTGTTTTCATCCAAAAATTAAAGGGCAAAGGAAAAGGAAAATGGTTCGCGGTAACACAATCTCAGAAGATATGACTCAAATTAATTGCAAGGTCATTAAGAAAGGAGAGAAACCATTGGATCAGTTAATTCCAACAAAACCAAAAGAAAAGAAGGAAAAACCAACTGAAGTTAAAGAAAAAAAACCAGAGGAAAAACCCAAGGAAAAACTTGAAAAGAAAGAAGAAAAAGAAAAATTAAAACCAGAAGAAAAGAAAGTCGAAGAAAAGAAAAAAGAAGAACCCAAACTTGAGGAAAAGAAATCAGAAGAAAAGAAAAGCGGAGGTGAAAAAGCTACTGAAGAAAAAACTTAACCCAAAATTAGTTCCTGAGGTAAATATCGGTATGATTGGTCATGTGTCTCATGGCAAGACCACTTTGGTTAACGCAATCAGTAGAAAACTTACTCTAACTCATTCTGAGGAATTAAAAAGAGGAATTACAATTCGTTTGGGATATGCTGATGCTACTATTTACAAGTGTCTTAAATGTGGGAAATATGCTGCTTCAAAGAAATGTCCTTATTGTTTTTCTGATTGTGAGATTTCAAGAACCTTAAGTTTTATTGATGCTCCAGGTCATGAGACCTTGATGGCAACTGTTTTGACAGGAGCAGCTTTGATGGATGGTGCAATATTAGTAATTGCTGCGAATGAACGCTGCCCCCAACCCCAAAGCAGAGAACATTTAACTGCTTTAGAAGTTGTTGGTATAAAAAATGTGATTATAATTCAAAACAAAATTGATTTAATTTCTGAAGAAGAAGCAAGAAAAAATTATGATCAAATTAAAAATTTCATTAAAGGAAGTGTAATAGAAAATTCCCCTATAATTCCGATATCAGCTCAACAAAGAATCAATATAGATGTAGTAATAGAAGCAATAGAAAAATTTATTCCCACACCCCTAAGAAATTTGAGTAAAACACCAAAAATGCTAATTGCAAGGAGTTTTGATGTCAATAAACCAGGGACAAATCCTAAAAAACTTGTTGGTGGGGTAATAGGTGGTACAATTTCTCAAGGAAAATTAAAACTTGGTGATGAAATAGAAATTAGGCCGGGAGTAAAAATTAAAAATAAATACAAACCTTTGTTTACCTCTGTGGAAGGATTACAAAAGGCAGGGATAGACTTAGAAGAAGCTGGAGCAGGAGGGCTGCTCGGTTTACTTACCAAACTAGATCCTTCTTTAACAAAATCTGATGCATTGGTTGGAAATGTGGTCGGTTTACCAGAAAAAATACCTGAAACAAGGGATTCGCTTTACTTAAAGGTGAACTTGCTAGAAAGGGTCGTCGGTGCAGAAGAACTGGCTTTGGTCGCTCCAATTAAAATAAACGAAAATCTTTTGATAAATGTTGGTACTGCTCGTTCAATTGGCATGGTTACAGAAGTAAAGAAAGAAAGAATAGAATTGAAATTAAAAATTCCAGTCTGTGTAGAAGAAAAAGAAAGAATAGTAATTTCTAGACAAATTGCTGGAAGATGGCGTTTAATTGGTTATGGCGAGGTTTTATGATGCCAATGGTTATTCGTTTTGTTTATTATAGGAATTTATTAAGGACACATCACTTCTAAGTCAATTGCATTTGATGGTCCTATTAGTTTATACTTTACAAGCCCACTTGAACATCCTGTTGCATCAATAGTTGTAATTCCTAGAGTCGTTATAGTAGTTGCTGAAACATCTGGATCTATAGTACAACCACTAATCACAGTTAAACTTAAATCACCGGCAACAATTGCAGTACTTCCTATATTTTTCACAGTCCAAGAAGCGGCTCCACCGATGGTACAGGATGCACTTCCTGTTATTTCATCTATTGATTTTCCTGTTTTTGCTGTGAATATTCCACTAATATAACCATATGCCATTCCAATTAGCCCCAAAGTTATAACCAGCAACAACAAAGTTGCTATTACAGGCGATATACCTTTCATTTATTTTTCACCTTATATAAATTAGGTAAATCCCTTATAAATATGTTTATGAGAATAATCTTGGACACGAATTTCTTAATTGATTTGAATAGGTATAAAATTGACCTAGAGAATATAAACGTGCTTACAGGAAAGAAGGAAATTATAACACTTGATCTTGTGGTGAGAGAATTAAATAGAATTGCTCTTTCAAGAAAAAGGGACAGTAAGTACGCTAAGCTGGGTTTAAAACTTATAAACTTGCATAAAATTAAAATTTTGCCATCTTCTGAAAAAAGTGCAGATAAAGCTTTAATTAATTTAGGAAATAAAAATACCATTATAGCTACGAATGATGCAAAGTTAAGAAAAAAATTAAGGTCAATCGGAGTAAAAACAATTTATCTAAGAGCAAAAAAAAGACTAGAGTTAGGATAGTATGTTAATAGCACCAATTATGAGCATACTCGCATTAGCGTTTGTTGTTTATCTTTATTTTTCTATTATCAAAAAAAGTACTGGAACTCCAAAAATGAAAAGAATTTCCGATGCTATAAAAGAAGGTTCACTAGCCTATTTAAAAAGACAATATAAAACTCTATCAATTTTTATAATCATTATATCAATTACTTTGGCATTGGCCTTAAATTACAAGCTCGCTTTGGCCTATGTGGTAGGAGCAATTTTTTCTATACTGGCTGGATTTATTGGAATGAATGTGGCAATTCGAACAAATGTCAGAACAGCTAGTGCTGCTAGAAAAGGTTTGGCTCAGGCTTTACCCATAGCATTCAGGGGTGGGGCAGTGATGGGTTTTTGTGTTGTTGGTTTGGGTTTGTTAGGAATAAGTCTTTTTTATTATTTATACGGAGATCCTAGCATAATTCTTGGGTTTGCTTTTGGAGCAAGTACTGTTGCTTTATTTGCAAGAGTTGGAGGAGGAATTTACACAAAGACAGCAGACGTGGGAGCTGACTTGGTTGGTAAATTTGAAAAAGGAATACCAGAGGACGATCCCAGAAACCCTGCAGTAATTGCAGACCAAGTTGGAGATAATGTTGGAGATGTGGCTGGGATGGGTGCAGACCTATTTGAATCCTATGTTGGAAGTATAATTGCAGCAATGATAATTGGAGCTCTGGTACTTGGACCAAGTGGAGTGTTATTGCCTTTGGTTCTAGCTTCTCTAGGAGTTTTTGCTTCTCTGATAGGGACTTTTTTTGTTAGAGTAAAACCAAAAGGAGATCCAAGTCTTGCTTTAAACAAGGGAACTTTTTCTGCTTGTGGTTTGTTTGCTTTATTTGCGTTTTTTTTGATTTGGTATTTTGATTTTAGTATAGGAATTTTCTATGCAACCTTAGCTGGTTTAATAGCTGGAATAATAATTGGTTTAACCTCAGATTATTTTACTTCTAGAGAAAAATCTCCTGCAAGAAAAATTGCTAGTTCAGCCCAAACAGGCCCGGCCATAACAATTCTTACAGGATTTTCTACAGGTTTATTTAGTACAATTCTACCAATCATTGGTATTGCTTTAGCAATTCTAGTGGCTTGGTACTTTGCAGGAATTTTTGGTATAGCAATGGCTGCTATTGGAATGCTGTCCATAACTGGAATAATAGTTGCAGCAGACTCCTATGGGCCAATAGTCGATAATGCTGGGGGAATAGTTGAACAAGCTAAACTAGGCTTGAAAGTAAGAAAGGTTACAGATTCTCTGGATGCAGTCGGGAATACAACCAAATCAATTTGTAAAGGATTTGCCATTGGTTCCGCTGCTTTAACTGCTTTAGCCTTATTTTTAACATATTCACAAGTTGCTGGTTTGAAAGTTATTGATATAATGAATCCTTATGTTATTGCTGGTTTGTTTATTGGTGCAGCTATTCCAGCATTGTTCTGTGCTCTAACAATTTCAGCTGTTAGTAGAAATGCTTTTCGGATGGTTGAAGAAGTAAGAAGACAGTTTAAGAAAATCCCCGGTTTGATGAAGGGAAAAGCAAAACCAGATTATGCTAGGTGTGTGGATATAGCAACCAAAGGAGCACTAAAAGAGTTGGCTTTACCCGGAGTTTTGGCAATAATAAGTCCGTTGATAGTTGGTTTTCTACTCGGTAAAGAAGCTTTGGGAGGTTTACTAGTTGGAAGTATAGTTACAGGTTTAGTATTTGCTTTGCTAATGGCAAATGCTGGTGGGGCATGGGATAACGCTAAAAAATATATAGAAGCGGGAAATTTTGGTGGAAAGGGGAGTAATGCTCATAGGGCTTCTATAGTTGGTGATACAGTTGGGGATCCTATGAAGGATACAGCTGGTCCGAGTCTGAACATTTTGATTAAATTAATGTCTATTGTTGCTTTAATTTTTATTCCCTTAATTATAAAATATGGACTTCTTTAATGGTGAGAATAAATAAATAAGTGAGATTTTATGTACAGAATCTTAACGGTTGAAGACGATATAAGGATTCCTCCAGAAAAACTGGGAATGAAAACAAGAGATGCGGTAAAAGCGGCAGCAGCAGATAAGTATGAAGGCCTATTAGATCCCAGATTGGGTGTAATTTTGGCAATAACAAATGTGGAAAAAGTTGAAGAGGGTAAAATTAAGGCAACAGATCCAGGAGTCTATTATCGATCTCAGTTTAAATTATTGGTCTTTAAACCAGAACTACATGAACTAGTTCAAGGTGAGGTAATTGATAATACCGAGTTTGGATCTTTTATAAGAATTGGACCAATTGACGGATTGGTTCATATTTCTCAGCTTATGGACGACTTTGTAAGTTATGATGGCAAAAATTCTATTTTTTTAGGAAAACAAACTAGAAGAACTTTGAAAGAGGGGGACAAGGTGAGAGCGAGAATAATTTCAATTTCCTTTACTGAACAACAGAAAATTGGTCTTACGATGAGACAGCATCTGCTTGGTTCACTTTCTTGGATAGAAGAAGCTAAAAGAAAAAAGAAGTGATTGAATGGTTAAAAAAATACAAGTTTGCAGAAATTGTAGAAGATTCACCCAAGAACAAGCTTGTCCAGTTTGCAAATCAACAAATTTATCAACAAGTTGGAAAGGTTTGGTTGTTATACTCGATGCTAACAGCGAGATTTCAAAAACCCTGAACATAGCCGAACCTGGAAGATATGCCTAGTATGTTGGTTAAAATGGAAATAACTATAAAAAAAGAATTGGAAAACCCGTTTTTTAAAAGAAATGAATTAAAATTAAAAATAAAACATCCTAAGCTTGCTACACCACCCAAGGCTGAATTGTTAAAAGAATTGAGCAAGAAATTTTCTGTACCAGAAGAACAAATTGTAATAGATTATATTTTTACAGAAAAGGGAATCAGTGAATCTATGGTTAAAGCAAAAATTCTTGAAGAAAAACCAAAACCCAAACTTAAAAGAGAAGAAAAACCCAA
>JAUWXZ010000077.1 GCA_030616125.1 Candidatus Aenigmatarchaeota archaeon | reverse complement strand
GGGGATTGAGGCTCTTGAAAGTATGGAAAGTTTTATTCAAGCAATTGGAGATTTTCTTGAAAAAGCTTCAACCAATATTTTAAGCGCTGTTTCAGCTATTTTTGGAGGAATTGGTTCCACTATTTTTATTGGTTCAGTTGCTTTTTTCATTTCTTTGGAAGAGGGTGGAATTGAGCGACTTTTAGCTATTTTTACTCCTCAACAGTATGAAAATTATACGTTGGATCTTTGGAAAAGATGTCAAACTAAAACTGCTCAGTGGTTTGGGACAAGGATATTAACTGGTATTTTTGTGGCAATTTTAGTTTTTATTAGTCTTAAGATTCTTAGCGTGCAATATGCTTTTACACTTTCTTTTTTAGCTGGTGTTTTAGAAATTGTTCCTATTTTAGGACCAGTGCTTTCAGCTATTATAGCTTTTATTTTGGTGGGGCTTGATTCTTGGTTAAAAGCATTTTTTGTCTTAGGAGCTTTTATCTTGATTCAGTTGATAGAGGGCAATATTATAACACCAATTTTGGCTAAAAAGTTTATCGGTCTTCCTCCGGCCTTAGTTTTAATTTCTTTGGCTGTTGGAGGAAAACTTTTAGGACTTTTAGGAGCCATATTGGCAATTCCAATTGCTGGTATTTTGTTTGAGTTCTGGAGAGATTTTTTAATAGCTAAAAAGCAAGAAAAATTAGTTGTAAAATAAATGTCTGATTCAAACAAAAAATTCTATATTACAACAGCGATTGATTATGTAAATGGCTTGCCTCACATTGGCCATGCTTTGGAGAAAATCCAGACTGATGTTGTAGCCAGACATCATCGTTCTTTGGGTGAGAATGTTTTGTTTTTGACTGGGACAGATGAAAATAGCTTAAAAAACGTTCAAGCAGCAGAAAAAGAGGGCATAACTGTTCAAGAATTAGTAGATAGAAATTCTCAAGTATTTTATGATCTAAAACATGTTTTGAATCTTTCGTTTGATGATTTTATTAGAACGACTGAGAAAAGACACATTCAAGGAGTAGAAAAGCTTTGGAAAACATGTCAAAAAGATATTTACAAAAAAACATATGAAGGGCTTTATTGTGTTGGTTGCGAAGCTTTTTACAAAGAATCAGAGTTGGTTAATGGTTTGTGTCCAGAACATAAAAAAGCTCCAGAGTTAGTGAAAGAAGAGAATTACTTTTTTAAACTTTCAAAATATCAAAAACAATTAAAAGAATTAATTGAAAAAGATGAACTTAAGATAATTCCAGAAACTAGAAAGAATGAAGTTTTAAGCTTTATCAATTCTGGTTTAGAAGATATTTGTATTTCTCGTTCCAAAGAAAGGGCTCACGGATGGGGGATTTCTGTTCCCGGAGATCCTAATCAAATTGTCTGGGTCTGGTTTGACGCACTTGGAAACTATATTACTGCTGTAGGATACGGCTCAGATGAAGATAAATTTAAAGATCTATGGCCAGCAGACATTCATTTTATTGGAAAGGGTATTTTAAGGTTTCATTCTATTTATTGGCCAGCCATGTTATTGTCTGCGGGTCTTGCTTTGCCAAAATCAATTTTTGTTCACGGATATATTACGGTTGATGGAGGAAAGATGTCAAAAAGCATAGGCAATGTTATTAATCCTATTGAATTGGTTGAAAAGTATGGTACTGAGCCAGTAAGATATTTTCTTTTAAGAGAAATGCCATCAACCCAAGATGGAGATTTTACTTACGAAAAATTTGAAGACAGATATATAGCTGATTTGTCTAGGGGATTAGGTAACTTTGTTGCTCGAGTTGTTACTCTTGCAACAAAACTCAAAAACCGAGGTTCCATTTATGGAAGCGAAGGTAAAGAAGAGAATGAAGTTCTCTTCGCTCCTCAGAACTTAAAACTAAAAAATGAAATTGAAAATGCTCAAGAAACTTGGAAAAAATCATTAGATGAACTGAAGTTTAATGAAGCATTGGTAGCTATTTGGAAACTAATTGGTTTTTGTGATAAATATATTGAACAAACTAAACCTTGGGAGGAATCAGATAAGCAAGGACAAGTGATTAATGATTTACTTTTGGCTTTGTCAAATATTGCTAAGATGTTAAAGCCCTTCTTGCCAGAAGCCTCAGAAAAAATAACCAAACAGTTAAAAACAAAGAGAAAGAGTGAAGTACTTTTTCCACAGCTATAGTTTGACATATTAGTTTTATTTGATATTCTAACAATTGCATCTATTTTTTGATTAAATGTCTAGTATTCAAGAAAAGAAAAATAATATTAAAAACCTCTCAACCAAATTTATTTGGTTTGTTTACACTATTCTCAGAGCAGAATCAGTTGGGAGGTTTAGTAAAAATTAGAAATTAGATCAATCAGAAATTAGAAATTTTCAGAACCTCCCAACTTAACGGGAGGTTTTTTATTTAATAGTTCTTTAAAAATTAAGGGAGCGGAGTTAAGGCCGTATGGTGGCGATTTGTTCATCAATCTCTGGTGGTCAGTTCGCCATTATAAGGAGGAATTACATGGGAAAAACCGAAGGATATACTGAAATTTGTTTCGACAAAGTGGGTACAGCACCAGATGGAACGGAAAAGCGGATTCAGGTGTTTTTGCTAAAGAATCCTCAAAAGACGAACAGAAGAAATCCAAAAAGAA
>JAUWXZ010000066.1 GCA_030616125.1 Candidatus Aenigmatarchaeota archaeon | reverse complement strand
GTTAATGATCTATCAGCAATTTTCTCATTTAACCTGAAAAAGGTCATTTTCTTCTTCAAGGACGATGCAGATGAATGATAACCGATGACTGGGACAAAGGCATCAACCATTATAGATGGAGAAAAAATTACAGTTGTTCTCTCTGTCTTTGGTTCAATTCCATGTGATTGCTTGGCCAGATTCATCCAAACCTTTATCTTCTCAAGAGGTAAATCTTTCATTCTTCTTGCATAGCTCGTAGTCCAAAACTCTCTCTCAACCTTGAGTGAAATTTCTATGAAAAAATAAGTTTCATTTTTCTCTTTATAAAGTCCTTCACTGTTTACAATTTTTGTGAGAATGTCAAAAGCTTTCAACTTTGCGAATGATATCGTAACATTGTTTTCTTTTGCCAGATCAATTATCTGATTAGAAAAATCAATTAAAGTATTTTCAGAATTTTTAATTTTTAGTCTCTTGTCAACTATTTTCACTTTTTTTGTTCTTTGATCATATGGGAAGGAGAATTTTATTTTCCTGCTTGATTTCGACATCTTATTGACTTTTTTAATTGTATCATCTATTGCTTCTCTTGTGATTAAATTGGATGTAGCAAATCCCATCCCACCATTATGAATTCTTACACTAAATCCAAGATTTTTATTTGTCTGAATTAACTCTTTTTGATTTCTTCTCAAATAAAGCTGAAAGGATTTTGGTTGTTGAAGGAAAACTTCCCATTCCTTAATTTTATTATTTTTTAATCTTGAACAAATTTTTTCTATAATTTTAACCACTGCTCACGATTGCTTCTTTAATTCTTATATGGGGTCCACCACATGCTACAGGAACAAAATCTTCATAACCTTTGCCACAAGTACCAGGCCTTAATTTGAAATCTTTACAAACCGCATCCATATTCTTTAAAAGTTCAAGGACTTTTCCTGTTAATGCACAACTTCTCAAGAGTTTTGTTTTATGTCCATTTTCTATCAACCATCCCATGTTCGATGTGACCTGAATTCCACCGCCTTCTGGGTCTTCCATTCCATGGCTGGATTTTACAAGATATATACCATATTTTATTCCCTCAAATAGCTCTTCAACATCCCAATCAACTGGCTCAAAATATGTGTTGGTCATTCTAACATTTACACGATGTAGGAAATCCTGAGCTCTTCCATTTCCTGTAGGTTCGAAGCTGAGAACAGAGGCAGTTTCCCTAGAATGCAAAAATGATTTAAACACACCTTTATCTATAAGTACATTTCTTCTAGATTTTATCCCTTCATCATCAAAAATAAAACTTCCCCATTCTATTCCATAATTTCCATTGTCACAGATTGTAACGAAATTCTCGGCGACTCTCTTTTTGAAATAATTCTTCAAGAAAGATCTGTTCCTCAAGACTTGATCAGCCTCTGTACCATGACCAAAAGATTCATGTGCGATAAGACCTGCCATATCTCCATCCATAATCACTGGAAACCTACCAGATGGTGGTTTTTTGGCATTTAGTAGACTGATAGCTGTTTTAGAAATTTTCCTTGTTACTTTGTTTAAATCTATTTTTTTCAGCAGAGAGTCGTCTGATATTTTAGCTTCAGAAAAATAATCTTGTTGTATAGTCTTACCAGATTTAGCATGGGCAATTATAATTACTCTAAATCTTGGAAGATTCTGTCTCAAAAAACTACCTTCGGTATTAGCGAATATTTTTTCACTTTTAGATTCTGAAAGACGACAAGATGCGTTGACTATTCTCTTGTCAAAGTATTTGACTCTTTTGAAAGCATCCCTAACCCATTCTGTTTTTTCTTCAAGACTTAACCTAGCTTCCTTCACTAAATTTTTATCTACAAACCAAGCTTTATGTTCTTTTATTTTAGAGGGCTCCTTTGCATGATATTTCACTTGAGGAGAAAAACTAGAAAGTCTTTTTGCTTCTTCTGATATTTCATTTTCATTTAAAGATGCTATTCCAAGGGTCCTCCACTCACCTCTCTTTAAAACCCTTAGATGAAATCCATAGTTTGTGTAATAATTAGTCTCTTCTTTTTCCTTGTCCTTTCCTATAGATGTAGTCTTTGCCTGTGTAAATCTTACATCTCCATAGTCAACTCTAGATTTTTCAAAAATGTCAACTATTTTTTCTAGGACATCTTTAACAAGTTCATGATCAAGAAACAAACTATCACACTCTAATTTAATTGTATGATGAATTATACATATTAATTAAGAATCGTCTCATCTAAATTTAAGAAATTAAATTTTTAACTTATATAAGTTTAAATAGAAAATTTAAAAATCTTGAATGCATAAATTAATTTACTGTTTAAAGCTCCGGTAGCTCAGTTTGGATAGAGCAACTGACCAAAAGGTTGAACCTCCTACCAAACGAAGAAAGCAGAAGATCGTGGGTTCAAATCCCACCCGGAGCGCATAATTATTAAAGAGAAAATTCCAACATATTTCTTTACTATTTTTTAATCCACTTGCAAATTAACACGTGATCATCATAGTGAACATAAATTTTTTTACCGCAATATGGACAAATTTTCGGTTCTTTTTCCGTACGAAATTCACCTTCAATAAGCATATGGTACTTTTACTATTTACCTAAAAGCATGTTCCGTTTTTAATTTTTTAAAAAGATAGTTAATCGATTCATTTACCTGTTTTACACTTTTTGCCCCCACACAAACTATCTTTCCACAACTGAAGATCAGAAAAGCAACACCCTCCTTTGTCCTATAGACTAATCCTGGAAATTGCTCAGGTTCATATTCTGTTCCTTCCAGATCCAAAAGCTTCTCAAGCTTTATCGGTTTCCCAAATTCACATGATGCAACTACATTTTGAACTTCTATCCTTGGTTCATGTACTTTGAATTTAAGCCTTTTCATTATTTTTAACATTTCGTTTATTGATTTCTTAGCTTCTTTTAAACTTCTCACACCAGTACAATTCATCTTACCAGAAGAAAAAACCAAAAAAGTTGCTTTTGGCTTTTTCATCCTATAAACTAATCCTGGAAATTGAT
>JAUWXZ010000076.1 GCA_030616125.1 Candidatus Aenigmatarchaeota archaeon | reverse complement strand
TTAGAATCCATGTTCATCCTTGCTTTTCCTGCTATTGTATTCATATCTTCATCACTAACACTTGTTCCTGTGAACAAAATTTTGTCTTTTGAAAATCCAACTTTCTCTGCCAGAAGAACTTCAAAAGGAGAAACAGCATCTATACAAGAACCTAATTTCTCTAGCAATTTTAAAACAGCTGGTGTGGAATTTGCTTTCATCGCATAATGAATGTCTATTTTGCCCAATTGTTTCTGAAAACTGTTATGTAATAATTCATATTTTTCTTTGATTCTGGTAGCATTAATTACAAAAAGTGGAGTGCCATATTTTTCTGCCAAACTTTCTACATCCATTCCACTTATGAACAGTTTGTTGTTTTTTATTTCTAGATGACCAGAAACTTTCCACCAGGACATAAACTTATTTTTGAAATTCATTTATTTATAAAATATTAATCTATACTTCATTGGGTGGTTATTTGGTTAAAAGGAAAGGCTTGCCAGACCAAAGAGAATTGGTTTTATGTACAGTTAAGAGGGTAACACCTTTTGCTGCATGGTGCAAGCTAGATGAGTACCCAGATGTAGAGGGTATGATACATATTTCTGAGGTCGCAGGGAAATGGGTCTATGATATTCGAGAATTTGTAAAAGAAGCAAAACAATATGTTGCTAAAGTCATGAAAATGGATGAACAAAAAAGATTTGTTAATCTGAGCCTGAAAAGAGTTTCCAAGCGAGAAGAAAAAGAAAAAATTAATTCATACAGAAAAGAGCAAAGAGCAGAAAAGGTTCTGGAACAAGCTGCTAAAGAGTTAAACAAAACTGTAGACCAAGCCTATGAAGAAGTTGGATTTTTACTTCAAGAAGAATTTGGAGAATTTTCTGTGGCGTTTGAAGAAGCAAGAAAATCAAAAGAAGTCTTAAAAATTCTGCCAAAAGAATGGATAGATGTTTTATTCGATATAATCCAAAAAACTTTTAAAGAAAAAGAAATTAAACTGAAGGTGGAACTAGAGTTAAGATCCTACGCTAAAAATGGGATTGATAAAATAAAAGAAGCACTTAAAAACCTAGAAGGAGCTGGAACTACAGTAAAATATATTTCTGCCCCAAAATATAGGGTTGAATTAAAAACTATCAACCCTAAAGCAACAGAAAAAAATTTGAGAAAAATTTTGGAGGAATCAATTGAAAAATTTGAAGGAGAAGGAGAATATAGGTTTATTAAATGAAAATGAGAAAATGTATTTATTGTAAAGAATATACATTTAAGGAAATTTGTCAAAAGTGTAATAGGAAAACTATCAACCCAGAACCTCCAAAGTTCTCACCACAAGATAAATATGGGAAATGGAGAAGAAAATTAAAATTAGGTGAATAGATGGCAACGAGAATAATCGAATTGGAAAAACCAAGACTTAAGAACCCAATTTTTATTGAAGGGTTGCCTGGGATAGGAAATGTCGGAAGAATATCTGCAGGTTATCTTGCAGAGCAATTAAAAGCAAAAAAATTTGCTGAAATAATTTCTTCCCATTTTATGCCATTTGTTTTATTGCATCAAAGTTCAGCTGTGCATATGCTTAAAAATGAATTTTATTATTGGAAAGCTCAAAACAAAAAGCAAAGAGACTTAATTATTCTGATTGGTGATTCTCAAAGCATAGACCCAGAGGGCCATTATGAAATTATAGAAACAATTCTGAATTATATAAAAAAATTTGGAGTAAAAGAAATTTTTACCTTGGCAGGACTAAGTGTTGGTGAACAAACTACTGGCCTAAAAGTAGTTGGTGCAGTAAGTGATCCAGAACTTGTAAAAAAATATCAAAAATATGGAATTGATTTTAACACTGGGGCAAAAGTTGGCACAATAGCTGGTGCTGCTGGTTTGTTACTAGGTTTAGGAAGATATTATGATATGAAAGGTGTTTGTCTTTTAGGAGAAACAGTTGGTTTTTCAGTAATTCCTGATCCAAAAAGTGCAGAAGTAGTTTTAAAAGTTTTGACGAAAATACTCAACATAAAAATTGATACAAGTAAGTTGGAGAAAAAAATAAAGGAAATGGAAGATTTTATAAAAAAGATCAAGACCATGGAAACTAGAGCAATAGCCCAATTATTAAGACCAAAAGAAATGCCAAAAGAAAAAGAGAAATTAACTTACATAGGTTAGAAGATGCCAGCAGAACTTTTAATTCCGAGAGAACAATACCTAGCTTCTGGAATTCACATAGGAATGAAGCAGAGAACTAAACAAATGAAAGAATTTATCTATAAAATTAGACCAGACGGTCTGGCAGTTTTAAACTTAAAAAAACTTGATGAGAGGATTAGGATTACAGCTAAATTTTTGGCAAAGGCAGACAAAATTCTAATTGTTGGGAAGAAACTAATTTCTCGTGAAATAATTGAAAAATTTTGCGAAATTACTGGCTGTGAACCAATTACAGAAAGATTTATGCCAGGAACTTTAACCAATCCTAACTATAAAAAATTTTTTGAGGCAGAGATCATCCTAATAGCGGATCCCTTGATAGACTACCAAGCTTTAAGGGAAGCTGTAAAAGCTAGGGTACCAGTGGTGGCTATATGTGATACACCTGATGAAACCAAAGATATCGATTTGATAATTCCAGCAAACAATAAAGGAAAGAAGGCTTTGGCAACTCTTTTCTGGCTTTTGGCAAGAGAAATTCTAAAGGAAAAAAAAGAAATAAAATCAGATGAAGAATTCAAGTATAAAGTTGAAGATTTTTCAAAGGAAGAATAATGATTAATTTAGGGCCTGTACAAAATTGGAA
>JAUWXZ010000037.1 GCA_030616125.1 Candidatus Aenigmatarchaeota archaeon | reverse complement strand
AGGCTTTGTGCCAACTGATAGGATTAGAGAGTTAGCTTCACGGGGGTTTTCAGAACCAGAAATGATCGATGTTTTAAGGAAAGAAGGTTTTTCTGCTGAAGAGATTGATCGAGCTTTAACTCAAGCTTTAAGAGTTGGGGTTACAGGTGAAGCTAAACCAATTGAAGGACCGAAACTGCCAAAATTGGAAGAAATTGCTCCAAAGCCTGAAAAGCCACCAGAAACGCCAGAAATTCCGGAAACTTCCTTGCCATCAGAAACTTATGCTCCAACTTATTCCACAGAAGATTATGTTGATTATGTGGTTGAGTCGAGATTAAGCGAAGTAAATGAGAAAATGAATGAATTTAACATAAAATACCAAGAGCTTGTAAAAAGAATTGGACAGATGGGTGGGCAATTGAATGAGATGAGTAAGACAAAAGCAAGCGAAAGACAGGTTTTATTGAGCAAAATTGATTCTCTTAAGGAATTGATTGAAGATTTCAATATCAGATTGGGGGCATTGGAAAAGGCATTTAAAGAAACTCTGCCAGCTTTGATTGAATCTGTTCGTGCTTTGAGTGATTTGGTTCAGAGATTTAAAAGAGAAGCTTAATTTGTTCCTTTTCTAATTTTTTATTATGATTGAAGGGTTGCTAGATTTTACCCATTTTGTTTTTGGAGTTCCACATAATTGGTTAGTTTTTCCCGATGTGATTTTTTACTTTTTTATTCCTTTAGGGTTATTGATTACAATCTATGCTGTTCTTTTGGAAAAGGCCATAAAAGTTTTGCCAACTGGAGGAAATATTGCTCTTGCAATAGTTGTCGGGATCATATCTTCCCGTATAGCAGTTTTAACTTCTGGTGTATTTGGAATGGTTGGAGGAATTGTTGTTTTAGGTGCAGTCCTAGCAGGACTTTGTGCTTTATTTTATAGGTTTACCATAGACGCTTTAATTATAACTTTGTGGGTAGCTTTAATTGTTCTTTGGCTAGGTGGATTTTTTGGAGTGTGGCAAGAATTCATAGACCTATCTTTAATTTTCGTGACCTTTGGATTTTTTGGTATAATTGCTCTTTTTGGTTGTGTGTTGAAAATAACTAAAGTTAGGATATTGGTAATGGTCGTTATTTTATTAATCATAACAATTATCTTGCCTTTTATTATAGGTATTATCAGAGGTTATTAGTGTTTTTTTAATCTTAAAAATCTAAATAAAAATTAGTGAAAAGGGATGGAAGCTAGAACAGGATTTAAATTACTTGCATTTGTTTTCTTGATTATACTTATTGCTGGAATGGTCATTGGGGGTTGGGAGGCAACACCTGACATTGAAGTTGCAGGAGGAGAGTTACCTGATGAGCTCAAAACTCTTTTCAGGATAATTTTTGGTGCAAAACTTCCCGATGAAATGTTTTACGTCTATACAATTGTTCCATATCTTATAGTCCCATTTTTTGGAGCATTCATTTTGATATATTTCTTAGTTGAGCAAATAGGTACCATTCCGGCTAAATTTGCAGCCCCCCTTGCCATAGTAGTGACTTTAATAGCATGTGTTAGTGGGATTTTCGTCAAAATGGTTTTTGCTCTGTTATTTGCCTTCGGATTTTATGGTTTTTTACTTGTTTGGGTTGTGTTGATTTTGTCAGCCTCTATATGGGGTCTAGGTACGCTTGGAGTAAAATACGGTAAACTTGCTGGAATAGTCACAAAATACAAAGGAAAATTAGAAGATGTGGATAAAGAGCTAGAGAAGGCGCGTGCCGAGTATGATCATTATATGCTAATAGCAAGAGAACACAAAGGAACTCCAGAAGGTAGGGAAGCACTCATAAGAGCATACCGAGCATCCCGAGAAATTATAAAGTTAGAAATGGAGATGAATAAATTACGAAGTAATCAAGCAAAAGAAGAAATGGGCACTGGTTAAAATTATTAGTCTTGTACTTTTCTAATTTCATAATTGGCCTTAAAAACCTTACCTTCTTCTATTTTTTCTCCTTTTGCTGAAATACTTCCAAATAACATCAACGCATGTGGATAATACAATCTAATAGTCAAACTTTCAGGGAAAGGTTCATCCAAAGCTTTCTTATCGATTCTAACAGTTTTTTTAGCCATTCCTGGTATCTTAGTAGGATAAATTTCAACAACATTCCCATCCTTGACATCCCAATATGTTGCTCCATCTGGCGATATTCTTACTTCTCCTTTATTTATCTCCTTAGAACCCATGATGGGTTTTATACGCTTTCTAGTTACTCCGCGCATTTCTTTTGTAACTTCTTTAATTTGTTCATATGATGCATTAAAAACTATTCCATCTTCGGGTTCAAAGTTCGCGTATGCTAGTTGTTTTAATACAGCTGCGAATCCGTTCCAATAATCACTTTTACATGTTGATTTATCTTTTGTTCGAGCTTTTTTGCTTACTGTATCTTTCATTTTTTCAATAAGCTTTGTTGTATGGTCATCTCTTCCTATCTCAGTTATTGGCTCCTTTTTTTTCCCAAACATATTACCACTTTAAGATAGTAAATATAAGAATGGAAAAGTATTTAAAATTAACGAATGCCGGAGCTTTGCCCAAAAACTCTTTCCTGCACAAAAAGTCTTTAAAAGTTTGGGCATTGACTTCAACGTCGGGGCTGGGATTTATTGAAATACCACCACGCAGAGTAGTGAATTGATTCCAAATTCAAAAATTTGATTCAAAAATTGAATACAAATATAAATATTTAAAAATAATAATTAAGTAGTAATTATTTTGTTATTCAAATAATTTCATTAATTAATCTAAATCGAAATATTTAATATATGGTTTTGGAAGAATACTTACCAGTTTCTATTTATGAATTATTTCCAAATATTGTTTTACCATTTCTTTTAACTTTTACCATTTTTTTCGCAATATTGACCTTGATAAAACTTTTTCCAAAAAAAACTAATCTAGTTCTTTCCTTGAGTTTTACTTTTTTTGCATGGTATGGCGGTTTATTCGGCTGGATGACAACTTGGCTTGCTAAGTCAATCGCTTCATTTACAATAGCGATATTTGCAGTGGTCTTTATTCTTGGGGCTTTAGCGTGGGGATTTGGAGCAACAAAAAAATCATTCTATAAGTCTTTTCCAGAAAAAAAACTAGAAAATTTGTATAAAAGAAGAGAAAAACTTTTAAAAGAATTAAAAAAAGCTAGAGACAAACAAGATAAAGAAAAAATGAGATCTCTAATTGAACAAATAAGAGAATTGGACCTTGAAATGGAAATTGCAAAAAGATAATCCAAGCTAAGATAAATAACAAACTTAAATTTTTAGCAAAAGAATCATTAAGGGACGAAAATGAATCCATTTGAATTAGTTGCCGAAAAACTGATAGATTTAGGGTTTTATGATTTTCTTTTTCCTTTTATCATTACAGCTGCAATTTTTTATGGTTTATTGAGAAAGACAAAACTTCTTGGAGAATCTGTCACTATAAATGGTGTTTTGGCCATATGCATTGCTTTTATGTTATTTGGTTTTCCAAAACTAGTTGGTGTGGCTTTAGGTACGCCCCTATCAACATTTTTCACCCAAGCAACCGTTTGGATTTTGATGATTGGAATGGGAGTCTTAATAGCGGGCCTCTTTTACCCAGACCTAACAAAATCTTTGACTGAGATGTTTACAAGAAGAACTGCACTTTATACTATGATTGTGGTGGGGATAGTTCTCCTCATAACTAGTGGTTTGCTCACTATTTTAATTGGTGGTTTTCCTTCGGAAGCTTCAGGAGATGCAGGGGGAGCTGGAGTTTCGAGTGATGTTATAATCATTATTGTTGCGCTAATAATATTTATTATATTGATAATAGTTGCCAGTGCGATTGGTGGTGGTGTAGAATAATGGTATCCCCATTTGAAACAGTAGTATTAAGGCTCAAGGATATAGGGGCATTTCAATTTCTATTTCCATTCATGCTCACTGCTGCAGTTTTTTATGGTTTGTTAAGAAAAACAAAGTTGTTTGGCCCACCAGAAAAGAATATTACAGTTAACGCAGTGGTTGCTTTAGTAGCTGCCTTCATGGTTTGGGCATCTCCTGTTCTGCTAGGAATAGATGTTGAAACTCAACTAGCGGCTTTCTTTTTCCAGGGAACTGTCGCAATACTTGTGGTAGTTATTGCCTTGCTTATTGCTGGAACGTTCCTACCAGAAAATTTACCAAAACATATTGGTGAAAAAATAAAAACTGGTTGGGGAGTTGGAGTTATAGTAATTGCTGGACTTTTAATAGGTGGCGCTATTCTTCTTTCCAGTGGCTTGATCAGTGTTTTCATTCCTGGTGGTATCACGGTAGGTGTGCCTGGAGAAGAACTTATATCTATTGTAATTATTATATCATTAATGATAGGAACAGTTGTCGTAATAATGTTTGTTGGAGGAAAAAAGTGATTGGATGGATTTTGCTGGAATTATAGAGTTTCTTCAGAGTATGGGGGTATTCCAATATTATTTGCCATTCATCATAGTTTTCGCAATTCTTTATGGTTTGTTAAACAAAACAAAAATCTTTGGCGAAACATCTGGAGGAAGAGGATTAAACGCAATTATCGGTTTGTGTGTTTCAGCTTTTATCTTAATCTATACTCCTGCTGGAATAACATTAGCTCAATTCTTTGCTAACTTTTTCGGTCAGGTGGTAACAATTTTGATAAGCATAATAGCAATTATAATGCTCATTTATGTGCTAGTCCCGATAACGGGAAAAAAAGAATTTCCTGGGGCAGCAAAATGGATTGTTTTTATTGCTGCATTGCTGGGTATTGGAATGTACATTTCTGCTGGAGGGTTGGCAATATTCCCTGGGGTTGAAGAAATCGCTACAGTAGGTCTTCCAGCAATAGGTTTGTCTTCTGGCGATATTGTTATAATTATCGCATTTGCAATCATTATATTGATAGTTGCATTTATTGTTAAGAGTGGTGGCGAAGAAGGAAAAAAACCAAGAGGTTACAGAATAGTTCCTTCTGAGGAATGATATAGTCTTAGCTTATTTTTTCTTGGCTAAAGATTTTCTCCAATTTTTAAGATCTTCACAGGTGTTTGTCAGATCATTTATTTGTTCGCTAGTCCCTTCTATTGTTGCATATGCAACTTCTCTTATATGAGAAGCTTCTGACACAACATGAACAATTTCACTTTCAACCATAAAACCATATACAGGTCCCAAATTTTTCAATTCCTCCTTTACATAAGCTCTAACGGTGGGATCTAAATCTTCTCTGCTTTGTAAGCCTCTTAATCTATCCCCGTAAGACTTAAGCAATTTAAAAGCTGATTTTATATCTCTTCTTTCTCCATAAAGAGCGTTTTTGAATCCATCTTTAATTCTGCGCAATTCAGCATAAGGTTCTAATTTTTCCGATCTTTTTTTTATTGCTTTAACTTCTCCTTTTAAAGCAACAGCTTGAGGAAATTCATCAAACAGATATTTTTGCATTTCACTAATATTTTCTACGTCTGCCATATATTCCCACTATATTTTGTTACTACCAGTAAGTATTTAAAACTATTGCTTATAGTAACTTAAGCATTTCCCTTTCAGTAAAATGCAACACTCCAGGGATTATTAGGACTGCTGGACTTCCAAAATCCTTATTAGACAATTCCTTAACCTTTCCATAAATGATTAATGGCTCATCACTTCCTGCTCTTGAAAAAACCAGTATTTCAGAATCTTCGGTAAAAACTCCTTCTTTTCTTTTTTCCTCGATTTCGAGCAAAATTTTAATTGCTTCTTTTGGTGACATGCATCTTTCTTCTTCTATATCTAGCAAGCACAAAGTGTGTAAACCTCTGGCGTTATTCATTTTAATTATCTCATAAATGGATTCTGGTAATTTGTCCTTAGTTTTTTCAGGAAATGGAATAGTAACCATGGGACCAAACTTGTACAGATGTAAGCCTGTCTCACCAATTGCAGAAATAATTGACGCATTGTGAATTATTTTGGTTTTAATTTCAAGTTCTCTAGCTTGTTGAATAAGAGAAATGTGAGTGGTGGCTATCATAGGATCACCAGGAACAAAAATTATGATGTTTTGAGTTTTAGCTAGGTCTAGAATTTTATCAGATTTTTCCTCTAAATCTTTTCTTGTTAATAATTCAACTTTTTTACCAATTAATTTCTCCAAGTTTTGTAGATTTCCGTGCCATTTGCTTGTATACAGCTCAATATAAATTCTATCTGCAGCTTTAGCTTTCTCTATACCACATAAAGTCAAACCTTTC
>JAUWXZ010000057.1 GCA_030616125.1 Candidatus Aenigmatarchaeota archaeon | reverse complement strand
CTTTAAAAATTGTTTCAAGGAAACGCAATAAATGCAAAATGGAGTAGAAAAAACTTTTATCATAAACATAAATTTACTGGCAACCACCTCCTCCCGAACTCTCTTCGCTCATAGATTCAGCTCCAGAAGGAATTTCACAGTTGGTTGCTGCTGCAATTTCTTTAAAGGTCCTTTCTCCTTGATATTTTTCTCCATTAATAAGAATTGTTGGATATACGCTGACTTGTTTTTCTTCACATAATTCTTCTTTCTCTGTACATTCAACATAGATAGATTCTATTACATCAAATCCGCCAAACATATCTGTTAATTTTTTAGTCCAACCACACCAATTCGCTCCATAGATAACAAAATTGGCGTCTTTGAGACAATATATAAATTCTGTCAGCTCTTCTGGGGGAATAGTGTTTTCTGAAGTAGGCTCTGACTCCTCGGTCTCTGACGTTTCGGTAATAGGTGCTTCTTCTAATTTAATAAAGCCTTGTGGAAACAAAAGCTTACCATCTTTACTCACATAAGAATCATATTCCTCTTCACCAATTTTAATATGAATCTTATATAACCCGCTTTCTTCAACCACGCTTACCAATGAAGCTGTAGTGCCCTCAGACAACATATTTTTATTAATATAGTCTATTGCTTTTTGAGCCATATCTTCGGAAGAAGTTTCAACTTTTTCTATTTTTTCCTGATTTAAAAGAATAAAAACTCCCATAATAACAAAACAACCAACTATCACGAGAAAAAGGGTAAATAATTGTTTAATTTTATCTGTCATACATTTTTAATCTACATAAAATTAATTCATTTGTAAAGCTCAAAGTATTTTTTTACTTTTAATTGTTAAAGATTTATTAAGTCTGTATTCTATCAAAGTTCCTACTGGTATTTCTAAATTAATAATCTCTTTATCAGATATGTTCTCAATGTGTTTGACCAAAGCTCTCAAACTATTATGACTAGCTACAATTAAAACGTTTCTTCCTTTTTTCAGGTCTTTTTGAATATATTTTTTAAAAAATGGGGTTGTTCTTTTAAATGTATCTTTAAGTTTTTCTCCGCCAGGAGGACCTTGATTAAATCCCCTTCTCCATAAATGAACTTTACCAGAACCATATTTTTTAATAATACCTGCTTTATTAAATCCCTGTAATTTGCCATAATATCTTTCATTCAATTTTTCTGAAACATATACTGGTATGTAATTACTCTTTAAATCTTTGAAATTGCCCCATTTCTTCATTTTGTCCTTAAAATGCAGGAATATTGGGTATTTTTTATTAATTTCCATCAAAACCCTAGAAACTGTTTCTTGATTTCTTGCCAAAGGAGAAGTATAGACAACATCAATTTTCAATTTAGAAATTTTAGAAGCAAGTTTTTTTACATTTTTAATTCCTTTTTTACTCAAAGAAACATCAGTCCAGCCAGTAAATCTATTCTCTAAATTCCATTGTGATTGAAGATGTCTTAATAAAAATAGCTTTGCCATGTTATTTTAATTCTTGTTCTATTATTAATAATCTATTATATTTTGCTACTCTTTCTCCTCTGGCTGGTGCTCCTGCTTTAATAAAATCTGCTCCTAAACCAACTGATAGGTCGGATATAAAGCTGTCTAAAGTTTCGCCAGAACGATGAGAAACCATAATTTTCCAGCCAAAAGATTTTGCCAAATTAAAAGATTGCAAAGCTTCTGTAATAGTGCCTATTTGATTAGGTTTTAATAATAAGCCATTACAAGCTTTTTTTTCTTGAGCTTTAACTATTCTCTTTGGATTAGTAACTAAAAAATCATCTCCAATAATAGTGATTTTCTTACCAAGCTTTTTTGTAATATCAGAAAATCCATTATAGTTTTGCTCTGAAAACGGATCTTCTAAAGAAAGAATTGGATATTGTTTAATCAGGTCAACATAGAAATCCAAATCATACTTTCCAGATTTTATCTTAGAAGCAGCAACATCTATGGCTATCTTTACTTTTTTGTTGTATCCAGATTTTTTTATAGCTATCAAAATTAAATTCAAAGCTTGAACCGGAAATTTCAATGATGGAGCAAACCCTCCTTCATCACCTAAGTTTATAGCAGTCTCTCCATACTCTTTTCTCAATATCTCCTTTAATTCATAATATATTTCAACTCCTGCCTGTAGGTTTTTAGAAAATCTATTGAATTGAGGAACAATCATAAATTCCTGGAAATCTAAATTGTTACCAGCGTGTTTGCCTCCATTGATAATATTGAAACACGGCTTAGGAACACTCAATTTGGTGCCTGATAGTTTAGAAATCCATTTCCACAAAGGCATTTTCTTAGCAGCAGCTCCAGCTCTACAAACTGCCATGGAAACCCCTAAAATTGCATTAGCTCCTAATTTTGATTTATTCTCAGTCCCGTCCAATCTGATCATTAAACCATCTATTTCTCCTTGCCTTATTACATCCATTCCTTTAACTTTTGGAGCAATTACTTCATTAATGTTTTTAACAGCTTGTTCAACTCCTAAACCATGATATCTTTTTTTCTTAACATCTCTTAATTCAAAAGCTTCATATTTGCCGGTTGAAGAGCCAGAAGGTACTGAAGATCTAAAAAAACCATGAGCCGTCATTAAATCAACCTCAACAGTAGGTATGCCTCTTGAGTCCAGTATTTCTCTGGCTTTTATTGATTTGATTTTAGAATTTTTCATTTTTTTACCAGTTTCTTGCGCCCGGTGAATAAAGAGCGATGGTTGGTTGTTCACAACAAACTCTGTCCATCTGTTGAATGTGTGATGGATTACATTCATCTCCAGGATCTGGAGTTGTGTCTGCATCAACCCCATCACAAATTGCTTCCATAGTGAAATGAGTTATTATTATATAGTCTGTTCCATCTGACCTATAGAGGTAACAATGATTACCTGCTAGATTAGGTTTTGGATCTCCAGGAAGTGTTTCAATAAATTCAGGGGCTAAATTTGGAATCCATCCATTAGGACCGGAGTAGTCATGGTTGCCATAACAAGGATTCCCTTCCCCCCACCAACTTCCTCCAGTGGAAGGATAGCTCTCATATTCATCGTAATATAGCTCAACCGCTAGCTGCAGTTGTTTTAAATCAGAAAATCGTCTACTATCTCTCGCCTTCCATCGCGCTGGACCCAGGGATACTAAAATAATACTCGCTAACATTCCAATTACTGAAATTACTACCAAAAGTTCAATTAAAGTGAAAGATCTATTTTTGTTTTTGTAAATATTCATGGGCAGCTAAAGCTGCTTTGGCTCCTTCACCGGCAGCAGTTACAATTTGTTTGTATCTTCCAATATTTACATCTCCGGCAGCAAAGAGACCGGGAGTTTTTGTCTGACAGGTCTCAAACTCTACTTTTATTTCGTCTCTTTCATTAAAATCAACTAAATCTTTAATAAAGGAAGTGGCGGGTTGTGAGCCAATCTCAACAAAAACACCCTCAACCGAGAGGGTTTTTTCTTTTTTTGTTTTTCTGTCTTGATAAATTATTGAATTGATAAATTCTTTG
>JAUWXZ010000078.1 GCA_030616125.1 Candidatus Aenigmatarchaeota archaeon | reverse complement strand
CAGGAATACCACGGTTTTTACAAAAAGTATGATGATCCGAATGATACTTTTGAAAATAGATTACACACTGTATATTCTGCTTCAATTATTTATACTTTCTCTTACATTTATGATTGGCAGGAAGACCCGGAAATCCTAGAGCATTTTTCAGATTGGGGGAAATTTCTTTTATCTATGCAAAACAAAGAGGAAAAAGAATATGGAGCTTTTCATTACTCTCTTTATTTGGACCTGGAGCAGAAAGAACTGAAATTTGTAGTTGGAACATCGGCCTTAAGTATATTTACTTTGTTGGATTTATATAAAAGAATAGGTGATTCTAAATATTTGGAATCCGCGAAATTGGCTGGTGATTGGTTGCTTACCATGCAAACTTCCAATGGAAGCATGCAATCTTATAAAAAATACCGGGATGGGAAATGGTATGATTCAACAAAAGAATCTCTTCTTTACAACGGTCAGGTTCTCAGCGCTCTTTCTCGGCTCTATCGAGTAACCAAAGAGAAAAAGTATTACAATGCTGCTGAAAAAATTGCCCAACGCTTCACTAAAAAAGTTGAAAAAGAAGGATGTTATCTCGGCGACGATTACCGAGATAGAAATCCGATATCAAGTGCCTGGGTGGTGATGTCTCTCCTTGATTTTTATAAAGTAAGTCAAGACCCTTATTATAAAGATATAATTTTCAAATGCAGTAGCGAACTTTTGGAAAGACAAATAAAAGATACAAATGATGTTCTTAGTTACGGTCGCTGGAATAAAGCATATTCAACCAGTGGAAACGGTTGGCTAAGCGAAGTAATGACAGAAATCTACAAATTTTGTAAAGAGCAAAACAGAAAAGATTGCGAAAAATACAAAACTGCTGTAATAAGAGTAATAAGATGGCTTGTGCAAAATACCTATTCCAAGGAAAACAGTTTCTGGCTCAGTCATCCCCAAAAGGCAATAGGTGGTATTTTCTGGAACAAATCAAACAGATATGTAAGAACCGATTCGGTCTGTCATGCTTTAAATAGTTATATCTTGATAATAAATGATTTAGAAGATGGAACTTTACTCTCAATTCCAGAAAAACCATTTGAAGAGATTTTGGATGAGCTTAAAAAATAAAAAGGTGTTATTTATTTACTTTTTAAGATTTGCTATCATTAAAAAATGAAACCATTAAATATTTTGGGTCTTGCAATTTTTTCTTTGGGTTCCGCAATTTTAGCTGGTTTTGGTCTTTATGAATTTTTCAAGGATACAGAAATCCACCAAATAGTGAGATGGGGGATTATTGTTGTAATCTTGGGACTAATTATTCTTTTAATTTCCCTTATTTCTGAGAGATTAAAAGAAAAAGAACTATGATTCTTGTAACTTTAAACAATATTCCAGGCCGAGAAATCAAAGAAACTTTGGGTTTAGTCCGAGGTAGCACTATCAGAGCCAAGCATATTGGTAAAGATATTTTGGCTGGTTTAAGAAATATTGTCGGTGGAGAAATTAAAGAATATACCGAAGCATTAAATGAAGCCAGAGAAGTAGCTATTAAGAGAATGATTGAAGAAGCTGAGAAGTTAGATGCAGATGCTATTTTAGCCATTCGTTTTACTACCTCCCAGATTATGGGAGGAGCAGCCGAACTTTTGGTTTACGGCACGGCGGTAAAATTAGCTAAATAGGTTTTTGTTATAATAAACTTATGAGTGATTCAGAAAAAAAACCAGGGGTTGGGGTTGGAGTAATGATTTTGAAAAATAACAAGGTTTTACTTGGAAAAAGAAACGAAGATCCTACAAAAGCTGATAGCTTACTCCATGGAGAAGGAACATGGACATTGCCAGGAGGTAAGCTTGATTTCAAAGAAGATATTCAAGATTGCGCATACAGAGAAGTTTTTGAAGAAACAAGTATAAGGATAAACAAAGATAAACTTAAGATTATAAGCGTAACAAACGATATTGTTGAAGATGCCCATTTTGTTACTATAGGATTTCTTTGTAAAGATTTTGCTGGAGAACCTAAAGTTAAAGAGCCCGATGAAATAGTTGAATGGAGATGGTTTGATTTAAATAATCTACCAACCCCTATGTTTTTTCCAAGCGGAAAGATTTTAAAAGAATTTCTTGCTGGGACAAAAATGTTTTGATATTGAGTTTTTTTAAATTAGTTTTATGGAAAAAGAGGAAGAAAAATCTTTAGCAGAATCAATTCTTACTTTGACAAAATTTGTTAAACAACTTCGCTCAAAGCGATATTTACAAATGGTTGATAATCCAAAAAAGTTTCTTGGTTACAGTTTTTTGTTAGGGGTAGTTAGAGGAATTGGTTTTGCTTTTGGAGCATCTCTTATTTTCGCTTTTATTATTTGGATATTGTCAAAATTAATCATTGTCCCTTTTTTAGGGGATTGGGTTATTAATATACTTGATTATATTCAAAAAACTAAAGTATATTAATTTATTTTAGTTTAGAGAGCTACCCGAGAGTTATTTTTTTGGTTTTTTGTCTTGTTAAATTTGACACAGTTAAATATTAAATGTATATTGGAAGAGAAGTGTCG
>JAUWXZ010000028.1 GCA_030616125.1 Candidatus Aenigmatarchaeota archaeon | reverse complement strand
CTAGGATGGCTAGCATACCAATGATTGAACCAAGCAATCCTCAAGAGTGTTTAGATTTCACAAAAGAGGCATTCAAGCTTTCTGAAGAATTTAAAATTCCTGTTTTTTTAAGAACAACAACAAAGGTTAGCCACTCTATTGGAACGGTAAAACTTGGAAAAATAAAAAGAATTAAGATGTATGGAAAATTCAAAAAAAATCCTGATGATTATTATAACTTCAGACCCCATTTACAAGTTCTTCATGATAGACTCAACAAAAAACTTGAACAGGTAGAAAAGAAATATGGTCAAAAACTTAACAAAATATTTCCTGGAAAGGGAAGGGTTGGATTAATAACTTCAGGTGTTAGTTTTGAGTATGTTAAGGAGGGTACAAAAGAGCTTAGGATAAGCCCACCAATTGCAAAGATTGGCCTAAGCTACCCTATATCAAAAGAACTTTTAAAAGAATTCCTCAAAGATAAAAGAGTAATTCTTGTAGTAGAAGAACTTGAACCAATAATAGAAGAATCTGTTAAAAAAATTGCAAAAGAAGTTGACCCTTCTGTAGTTATTCACGGTAAAGATTTGCTTCCTAGGTCGGGTGAATATGATCTTGGGAAAATAATACTTGCTTTAGAAAAAATTTTTGGAAAAAAGCTTGGTGTGAATCTTGTCGAGCATCGAAAAAATGTAGAAAAAGTTTTGAAAGATCTTCCACCTAGGAAACCTGTTTTTTGTCCTGGTTGTTCGTACAGGTCAACTTTTTATGCTGTCAAAAAAGTTTTTGGAGATGCTGTATATGCTGGAGATATCGGCTGCTACATGATGGGTGCCTTTGAACCATTTAAAATGCAAGACTTTATCATTAGCATGGGAGGGGGTATTGGAGTTGCTCATGGAATAACCAAAGTAAGTAATCAAGATGTTGTAGTGTTCATTGGAGATTCTACATTTTTTCATGCAGGTATGCCAGGATTGTTAAACTACAAATTTAACAATGAAAGAGCACCGCTTATCATAGTATTAGATAATGGAATTACTGCAATGACAGGTCACCAACCTCATCCGGGTTCTAATTTTACTGGAATGGGTGAAAAAGTAGAGCCTATAAGAATAGAAGAAGTTGCAAAAGCTTTGGGAGCAGAAGTAATGGTAGCAAGTGCTTTTAATCAAAAAGAACTTCTTGAAGCCTTAAAAGAGCTTAAAAAAATCAAAGGCCCAAAAGTATTGGTCAGTAAAGGAGAATGTAGATTATTAACCATAAGAAAACTGAGAAGAAAAGGTTTACCAATTCCAAAATTTCAAATAAATGAAGAGAAGTGTAAAAATTGTGAGCAAATACTTAAAGAATTTTCTTGTCCTGCAATCATTAAGATAAAGAAAAGAGGAAAAATAATCTACAAGATAGATCCAGATTTATGTTGGGGCTGTGGAGTCTGTAAACAAATATTACCAAAGGGGGCTGTAGAGCTAAAAGGTGAAGAGAAAAAATGAAGTTTGACATCATACTGACAGGGGTTGGAGGAGAAGGAGTCCTAACTTCAGGTGTAGTAATAGCAAGAGCAGCGGCTTTAGAAAGATATTACGTTAGAGGAGTTCAGCCACATGGGCTTGCCCAGAGAGGTGGAGCAATATCAACTTGCATTAGATTTGGTTCTAAAGAAGAAGTGTCTTCACCCGAAACGATGCAAGCCAATGCAGATATTGTTATAGCATTTGAACCTTTAGAAGCAGTAAGAGCCATTTACTATGCAAGAAAACAGAAAACTTATTTTGTCATAAACAAACACCCTTATGTCCCGATTTATGCTGACCTTTTAAACTTACCTTATCCAAAAATGAACAAAATTATTAAAAGAATTAAACCTTTTGCTAAAAAAATTCATGTTTTTAATGCATATGATCTAGCTAAGAAAAAATTTGGAAAAATAATCTTTGGAAATATGATACTTATTGGATATTGCTTTGGATTGGGATTAATTCCCTTAAAAAAGAGGAGTTTGTTAGAGTCGATAAAAATTACTGCACCAAGGGAATTAGAAGAAAACTTGAAAAGTTTTGATTTAGGTTTAGAAGTCGGTAAAAAATCAATTAAGATGTGAAAATGCGAATCTTATTTTCTGTCAATATAGTTAACAATCAATTTTAAATATTTTTCGGCGAAAAGAGTAATATGGCAATGAAAGCAGATGACGCCTTGAAGTATCTTATGCGTGAATTACTACTTGTAGATACAGGCCTTCTAGATGAGGAACTGGGTATAAAGGGTAAAACACCTTATCGCTTCCATGGGCTCAATCAAACCCTCAGAGAACTTACCAAAGCTGATGGTTGGAAAATTACCGCTAAGGGATATTTTAAAAATTATGTTAGTGATCCAATACCAGAATATGTGTCAAAATATTTTGAAAATCGAGATATTCTGGAAAAAATAAGAGAAATAAGACGCGATGTAATTGCTATTTATAATGGGGGTTTGACTAAGAAAGAAAGAATAGAAAAAAGACCTCCAAGGAAATTCTGGTTCTTAAGAGATATAGAAAAAGAACATAAAATGACATCAGAAGTTGCATATGAATATGAAAATAAAATGAAAACCGAAATCCAGAAATTCACCAAATTATTAGAAGAAAATAGTAAAATTAAGTTAAATGGAATCAATATTAAAATGGAAGCTCGTTTAAGATGGACGTTAGACTATTTTCCTTCAGAACAATTATATATAGTGTTATCCGGAAGGCCAACAGAAAAACTAAAACATCCTTTAATTGACGCTGTAGAACAAAACTTACAAGAAATTACAATTGAATCAAATGGTCTACAAATAGAATTAACACCGCCCAATACAGAATACAGAGAAAAAACATATCAGATTTCCATTCAAAATAGAGTAGGAATACCAAAAAATACCTTAAAACAAGTAAAAAGAATTTTGTTTTCCTAATTCTTCCTATTTTATCGGATATTAAACTGTTTTCTTTGAGAATAGAATTTACAATCTTTACAGGTAGTATTTTTTACTTTTCTTTGTTAATCTAAATTCTTCCCATTTAACTTTTTTCTTTTCTATTAATTCTTTGATCCTTTTCTGTGAGGAAGTTAACTTACTTTCTCCAGATTTTACTTCACAAAAAACCACTTTATTTGGATTTCCTTGAGAATTCCCATCAAAAATTACTAAGTCTATGGGGTCTCCTAACCATCTAATATCATGAGGATCGTGAGGAAATTCTTCTAAAAATGGAACCAATTTTTCCAAGGTTTTCCCCGATAAAGTTCTTGCGCTTCTTTCAATTGCATCAGCTCTTATTCTTTTTTCTTCTTTTTCTAAAAATTCCTTTATCTTTTGTTCAAATTTTATTTTCCATTCTCTGTTTTTAAAAAAGAGGTAAATTACAAGAATAAAAAGTGCTAGGATAACAAATAACCAAAACATTTAATCAAAATATTATTGGTTTTAGAAAAATAAATCAGATGATAAGATTAAACAAACCTAGAGAAATGCTTGAAACTATCGTTCCTGCAATTAGAACCCCAATGATTACTGCAAAAAAAGCCCTTTTCCATTTTACACCCAAGAGCCAGCTGAGAAATGAACCAGAGTATGCTCCTGTGAATGGCAAAGGTATAGCGACAAGCAGTACCAAGCCTATTAGACCATATTTTTTAACATAAGGTTCTCCTTTTTTCCTAACCCTGTTTAAATATTTATTGAATATGTCAATTTTTGATAACCAATTTTTATAACAAAGTTTCATTCCAAAGTAAACAGGAAAGAAAATCAAACAGTTAAAAAAAACTGTAATAAGAAAAGTTAAAATTGGGTTTAAACCCAAATGTAAGCCTAAAGGAATCCCTCCTCTTAACTCGCTTACAGGAGTAAGAGTTGTAAGAATAACCCACCCTATATTTTCAATCATAATTTTAATCAAAACTTAGAGAATAAAAAGATAGTAGCCCCGGCCAGAATTTCGCTTTTTAAGTTTCGAACTGGCGTCCTCAGGTATCTTTCTTCATATTTTTTCCGAGCTTTAGACTTGAAGTCCAAAGCCTGATATCCTTGACCATTGTCCTTAACTCTAGACGACGGGGCTATAATATAGAATCTAGTATTTTAAAATTTATTCTTTCATAAGGCACTTATAGTTGTTTTTTCTTCAATCAACCACAAGTTTTTGTTTAAGCTCTAAAACTTTTTTTGTTCCAAGCAATTTCTCCACTATTTTTAAAGCAAACTCCAAAGCTGTTCCAGGACCTTGAGAAGTTATTATATTGCCGTCAACGACTACTCTTGCATCTCTAGGATAAGGTATTTCACTCTCTCTTCCTGGATATATAGTTGCTTTTTTGTCAAACAATATATCAATTTTGGCTAAAATAGCTGGAGAAGCACAAATGGCCGCTATTAATTTTCCTTTAGCATTAAGTTTTTTTATCATCTCTGTTAAAGAGGTGCTTCTTCCCAAATTGATATAGCCAGGATCTCCTCCAGGTAAAACAATTCCATCATATTCCTCTACTTTAACGTCATTAATTTTTTTGTCTGTAAAAACTCTTACTCCATGCGAGCCAGCTATTAAAGTTGCTGGTATGCCCACCGTGTCAACCTCTATCCCTGCTCTTCTCAGAACGTCTACAATAGTTAAAGCCTCTATTTCTTCAAATCCTTGTGCAAGTGGAACCATTATTTTCATCTGACCACAATATTAATTTGTTTACAGCATTTAACTATTTGTTCAGCAAATTCCTTAGCAGCTCCAGCATTCCACGTTTTATATAATAAATTAGACAAATACTTAAATTATGGATTTAGCTATTTTGACATCACAATTTTTAGGTTGGGCTCAACCAATAGCCACATCTTTTGGATATTTTGGAATCTTACTTATAAGCTTTATCGCATCTTCCTCAATTTTTCTACCAATACCTGCGTTTATCCTTGTTTTTGCTTTTGGTGCTGTATTAAACCCATTGTTGGTTGGCTTATTTGCTGGTATTGGTTGTGCCTTAGGTGAATTAACAGGTTATGGTTTGGGGATGGGAGGAAGAAAAATTATAGAAAAAAGATATGAAAAATTTTTAAAAAAATATAAAAAGTGGTTTAAGGGTAAAAAATTTTTTTATGTCATAGTACTCTTTGCTGCTACTCCTCTGCCAAGTGATGTGGTTGGTATTGTTGGTGGGATGTTTAAGTATGAAATTAAAAGGTTTTTAATAGCATCCTTCTTTGGTAAATTTATAATGAATACTACAATTGCCTTAGGAGGTTATTATGGAATCAAATGGGTTCTAACAATTTCTGGAGGATTGTAATGAAACAAGTGATAATTGTAAGAAAGGATTTGAAGTGGGGAAAGGGAAAACTTTGCTCGCATGTGGCGCATGCTTCAGTTGGGGCAGTAAGAAAATCAAAAGAAGAAATTATAAAAAAATGGGAAAGGGAGGGGGCTAAAAAAGTTGTTTTAAAGATAAGAAACCTGAAAGAACTGAAAAAAATCTATAAAAAAGTCAGAGATACTAAAATACCTTGTTTTTTTGTAAGAGATGCTGGTCTAACCCAATTAAAAGCTGGGACTGTTACATGTTTAGCAATTGGTCCAGTTGAAGAAAAGAAAATTGATAAGTTTACCGGAAAATTAAAATTGTTATAAAGCGACTTAAAAATTATGGTACAGAAAGAAAAATTAGCTATTGGTGTTCTATGTATCGTTGCATTTCTTATAGCACTTTATTTTCTTCTTAGCTATCAAGAAATTGCTTGGGATTCTGCCCAATACCTTAAAATTGCAGAATACTGGTACAATGGAAACCCTGTTTTTAAAGATTTAATTTTCCCTCCTTTATTAAGCTTTTTTGAATATTTAATATTTCTTGTATTCGGAGTTAATATTGTTGTCGTCAAACTTTTTTATGCAATTTTCTTGCCCTTACTTATCCTTTTTGTTTACAAACTCGTTAGCTTTCTTCAAAACAAAAAAGCTGGATTGATTGCAAGCTGTTTAGTCTTGTTAAGCCATGTTATCATGTTTTGGTCTACACGCTTATACACGGATACTCCTCTCATTTTTTTACTTGTTCTTGGAACTTATTTGTTTCTTGTTGCTGTAAAAAAGAACAGTAAAAAATACTACATACTATCTGGCGTTGTATTTGGTTTATCATTCCTTATGAAACCTGTTTCTATCGTTCTAAGCTTAGGAATAATTGGGTTTTATTTGATTTTAAACAAAAAAGTTAATGTAAAAATTTTATTTTTATTAAGCGGACTTATTGTCTTGATTCCTTGGCTAATATACATGCAAATAGAAACTAATGACGCTTTTTATGTGCTTAAAGGTCATTATTCCGGGTTTGTAGATAGTGAAAGGAATATTGTTAGGAACGCCAACGTCTTTTTAAGTAGCACAAATATATTTTGGATAGCATTAGTAATACTTGGTATATATTCAATCAAGAATATAAAAGATTTAAGAATAATTGCATTTGTCTTCTCTTTATTTTTATTCTTACTTATGCCTTTTGGTGATGAAAGATATGCAATACCACCAATCGTATTTGGTTGTATGGTAGCGGGAAGTATAAAATTACAAAATCTCAAAATCTCTTTAAAATATTCTAAGTTATTTTTTTTACTAATTCTATTCATAATTGCTTTTTTAAATTTACCTAGATTTGTTTTTCGTGAATTTATTTTTATTCATTGCTCAAAAGATTCTGCACTTGAATCAATTGGTGAATTTTTGCAAAAAAATTCAAAAGAAGATTCAATAATTTTTGCTGAAAATTATTGGGCACAAATAGAGTTTTACTCAAAGAGAGACGTTTATGCTATGATTGAAGAAGCCACATGGCTTGACGATATAATAGAACAAGAAAAGACAAACTATATAGTAATAATAGATAAAGAAACAAAGATAAAATATTTATCCGGCTTTAATTTAATTAAGGATTTTAAGGATAACTGTAGAACACTTTACCTGTACGGTAGATAAAATGCAATTGATAGATTTAATTCATCTAACAATTTATGCAACAATACTCTACTGTTCAATTGTATGGTTTACAGTTTTTTTTTCAAACAGAAAAAAAATATTTAAAAATCCAAAACTTAAAAGATTTCATTCTATAACTTTTTTAGTTCCTGCTTATAACGAAGAAAAAAATATAAGAAGATGTCTAGATACTTTGTTAAACTTGAATTACCCAAAAGAAAAATTAAAGATTTTTGTTATAGACGATGGCTCTACAGATAATACAGTTAGAATCGTAAAAAAATATAAAAATGTAAGGTTGATAAAACAAAAAAACTCTGGAAAGGCCGTTGCTTTGAATAATAGTTTAAAGTTTGTTAAAACAGACTACGTTGCATGTATGGATGC
>JAUWXZ010000022.1 GCA_030616125.1 Candidatus Aenigmatarchaeota archaeon | reverse complement strand
TATCATTTCATCTATCAACTCTGACGGTTCATCTATAGGAGTTGTTTTTCTAAAAGGTCTGACACTTCTCCAGCAATAAATACATTTATTGAGGCAAGCCAGCCAAGTACTACATTGAAGACAGCGATGTGATCTAATGTTATACCACTTTTGTTTAAAACAAACTCTGTCAGAAACCAAACCCTCTTTTGTCCAGTGACAAATTTTTACAGCTGAATGATTACCAACTATTCTATATTGTTGTTTTTCTAAATCGAGTCTGGTTTTAATTGGTATCAACTTATCATCTAATAACAATTCTTTAAATTGAGAAGTTATTTAATTTTTATGAAAGTCTGTGGTTTAATTCCTGCATATAACGAGGAAGAGAACATACAAGAAATTATCTCCAGACTTAAAAAGATTAAAATTGTTCCGATAGTAGTCGATGATGGTTCTACTGATAGGACAAATGAACTTGCTAAGAAAAGAAGAGTGATAGTTTTAAAGCATGAAAAAAATAAGGGAAAGGGAGAAGCATTAAAGACTGGTTTTAAATATATTCTTCAGAAATGTAAAGACGCTAAATATATTGTAATTATTGATGCTGATATGCAATATCCTCCAGAAGAATCCATTAAATTAATTAAACCATTACAACAAGGAGCAGATTTTGTTACTGGTTATAGAAATTTGAAAGAATTACCATTCAGACATAAACTGGGGAATTGTGTTTGGAAAGGTTTTTTTAACTTACTTTTTGGAACAAAGTTTAAAGATACAAATTGTGGATTCATGGCTTTAACAAGAAAAGCAGTTGAAAAAATTAAAAATATTCATGGTGGCTATATAATTGAGAATTCTCTTTTTATCGAGGCATTAAAAAATAATTTGAGAATTGAGCAAGTTCCTGTAAAAGTTAATTATAAAAAAATAAGTGAAATTTTTAGAGGAATTAGAGTTGAGTTTTGTGTTTTAATTTTTATTATTAAAGAAGGATTTAAATATCGATTAGGAATTAAATAATTAATTGCGGGACGATAGCTCAGCCTGGGAGAGCAATCGAGACATTATGTCGTTGAAGCTGAAGACCGATGTGTCGTGGGTTCAAATCCCACTCGTCCCACTTTTCTTTAAAGTTTAAATATAAATAAATTATTAGTGTTTAGCATGCCAGAAAAAGTTTGGGAAGGAGAATCATTAGAAAATAGGATAATAATTTGGGGTTCAGAAACAGTAGCTTTATACGATGAGTCTGGGTTTGGAAAGCCTTTGCCAGAAGAAAAGCCAAATAGGTTAGAATTAGAATTAATTGAAGCAGCTTATTTATTGGAAAAGGAAAAAATAAAAGTTTTTGTTAGAGAAAAAGGGAAAAAGAAAAAAATCAATTTTAAAAAGTTAATGGAAATTGGAACACAAAATGTAAATCAATTTCACTCTCAATTTATTGTTTTTCGGGATTTGAGAGAAAGAGGCTACTTGGTAAAAACAGGTTTCAAATTTGGCGCTCATTTTAGGGTTTATGAGCGTGGGGTCAAATTAAAACGTGGACCTAAGGCTGCCCATGAACATACGAAGTTTGTTGTGCATTGTGTCCCTGAAGAATCGGCATTTTCTTTGCCAGAAATGTCTCGTGCTGTGCGATTGGCACATAACATAAGAGCAACTTTCGTTTGGGCTGTGTTGGATAAAGAAGGATCGCCAACATATTATATAATTCAACGTCTTACTCCATGATTTTCTAAATAAACTGTTTGTCTTGGTACTCTGCTTGCAACAATCTTCTTATCCTTAATTTTCGGGTCTATTGTTTTTTTTCAAGTTGTGAAAACAATTTTATTATTGATGACAAAGTGATTTCATGGGAAGAATTAAGACTTCTTTTGTTAAGTCCATAGCCAAATATTTGTTTGAAAAACATTCTGATAAGTTTACAACAGATTTTTCGAAAAATAAAGAAATTGTTAAACAACTGGTGGATATGAAATCTAAAAAATTGAGGAATATTGTTGCTGGATATTTAACAAAGTTGTTGCTGGATATTTAACAAAGTTAAAAAAACAAGAAAAAATTTAAACAAAACAATTTAATATTTAACCTGTTTACAATTTTACACTACTTCTTTTTTTTATAGAAGTAGTAGGCAAGGCCCAATATTATTATTATTATAACTAGACTCCATTCCCACATGATTTTCTAACCTCCTTTATTAAAATTTCATACTCAGGTATTTATTCGTATCTTAATGCTTCTACAGGTTGCAGTTTGGCTGCTCTTCTTGCAGGAAAAAACCCCGAAAGACAACCGATCACAAATGAAAATCCTAAACCAAGCAAAATTAGCTCTGGTGTAACTGACGCATGGAACATTGTAAACATGGTTTGGCTCATGTAAAGTTCTGCACCTTTAGCAAAAGCTATGCCCAAAAAACAACCAATTATACCACCAAATAGTCCAAGCAATCCTGCCTCGGCAAGGAGTGTTAACATTATGTCAGAATTCCTAGCACCAATAGCTTTCATTATCCCAATCTCTCTTGTTCTCTCTAAGACAGAAGTATACATACTATTTGCAATTCCTACTCCACCAACTAACAATGAGATCGATGCAATCCCAATCAAAACTAAACTAATCATACCCAAAATCACACCAAATTGTTCTAATAATTGTTCAGAAGTAAAAACCTGAAAGGTCTCTTCTCCAGTTTTTTCATCTCTAGCATCTCTTAATCTTTTTTCTATATACTCAACAACATCTGTAATTTCCGATCCATCTTTAACTTGAACGAATATTGTTGTAACATCTGTAGGTTCGTCAAAAATTTCTCTTGCAGTTTCCATTGGAATGTATATTGCATAATCATCATCTGGGGTCCCTATTTCCTTTAAAATCCCCACAACTTCAAATGATTTATCTTTTATTTGTAACTTACTTCCAATTGTCACTTCTTTATCGAATAGTTTATCCACTTTATTTCCTATCAGCGCTTTGTATTTGTCCATTTCTTTAAGATTTTTTCCTTGTTCGATTTCAGCCATGTCCGTTAAAACTTTTAATGCTTCATCAGTACGCGTGCCAATGACATATGTGTATGCAACATCTTTTTTAAACTCTACTTTTTCTGTTTTCATAAGAAGGGGTGCAACAATATCAACACCATTCACTTTTTTTACTGTTTCAACGTCATCTTCTGTTAAAGGTGTGGCTCCAAACATACCAAACATAGCCTCCATCCCTTCACCACTACCAGGCATTATTATTATTTTATTTGCACCCATTTTTTCGAACTGTTCTTCAATTGTTTCCCCCATTCCTTGAGTGATAGAAATTAAAGAGACTATAGCAGTTATACCAATGAATATAGCGAGTATGGTAAGAAAACTCCTTAATCTCCTTTGTTTAATATTATGAAAAGCCATTTTCAAGATTTCTTTCCATAAAACAAAAACCAAGGAACTCACTTTTTCTTGAACAATCCTATTAGCCAGCTTCTTTTCCAATACACAACAGCAAGTATGAACAAGATCAAAATTATTTTAACAGTTAGTGGTATTTCTAAAGGTCGTTGAGTGATGTTAAATTCAATTACTTTCTCTTCACTAAATTTTTGGTTATATGAATCTTTATAGGTAATGTTTATGTTTAAGGAATATTTTCCAGGTTTAATGTTCTTGAGGTCTAGGTCAAAAGAAGCCGTATCATAATCATCCGATTCCAAATCACCAATATAAATTTCTTTAACTACTTCTAGTCCAAAAGTTGGTTCTACTGTTAAAAATTCTGCAGTACCAGTACCTTTGTTTGTTATTGAAATTGTTATTTCTCCTTTCTCCCCGGAGTACATATTTTCAGTTTTTTCAATGCCAACAAGAAAACTATATTCACCAGCAACTGTAATCCCTACAGTACTATTGACAGTTTGTTTTGTTCCAGTTTGATCTGTGTACTCGATTATAATTGAAAATGAATAAACACCAGATGTAGTACTTGGATCAACTACTGCTTGCACAGGAACTTTAAGTGTTTGCTTTGCATCTATAGTCTGAATGAAAATTCTATCACTTGACCCCAATGGAAAAATCGCTGGATTTTCCCAAGAAATAATTACATTATTTATTGCAATATCTCCTGTGTTAATTAAAGTAAAATTCAATGTTGTCTTTTCACCAATTTTAAATGAGTTTGGATTTACAGAAATTATTTCTAAACTGGAAGGGGCCTGAACTGTGATGATTACATGCTGAGTCGTTTTCCTGCACACACTTCCATCATAAGTTTCAGTTGAGAATTGCGCAGTATAAAAACCAGAAGCTGTATCACTTGGAACTGAAAATCTAAATAAGGTTGAAACAGATTTACCAATACCAAGTCCGCCCAAACCATAGGTAGAAAAATATGTTCTTGCTACTAGTGGCGAATCAAGTGAAATAAGTTTAACTACGACTTTATTAGCGTAGGCAGTACCAACATTTGTTATAGTTAACTGAACATAACCATCGTTTCCTGGAACGATTGTAGATGGGGTTAATGTTGTAGTAACTTGTAATGATGGTTCGAGAGCATTAACAAATGGTAAACTTACTAATGTACCACCTAGTAAAAATAAAAACAATATGTATTTTTTAATCATTTTCTCGCACTCTCTTTTATTATCTTACCATCTTTTAAATAAATTATTCTTTGAGCACTCTTAGCAATATAAGGATCGTGGGTAACTATAACTAAAGTGACACCTCTTTCTTTATTTAATTTTAATAGAATATCCATAATTTCTTTTCCAGATTTTGAATCTAAATTTCCAGTAGGCTCGTCTGCAAGAATTATTTCTGGAGAATTTACCATGGCTCTTGCTATTGCAGTTCTTTGTCTTTCTCCACCTGAAAGTTCAGAAGGTCTATGATGCATTCTCTTTTCAAGACCAACCATCTTTAAGAGTTGTTTAGATTTTTTTTCTTGTTCTAATGCTGGGGTTCCGGCGAAAATCATAGGAAGCATTATGTTTCTTAATGCTGTTAAAGTTGGGATTAAGTAAAAAAACTGGAATACAAAACCAACCTTTTTTCTTCTTATTTTTGCTAATTCGTTATCATTAAATCTGGATATGTCCTTCTCATCAATAAAAACTTTTCCTTTGGTCGGTCTGTCTAAACAACCTATTAAATTGAGTAAAGTTGATTTTCCACAACCAGAAGGGCCACTTATAGCAAGCCTTTCACTCTTTCTAATTTCTAGATCAATCTCTCTCAGTGCCGGAACTTCTACCTTACCTAGTTGATAAATTTTTTGAACCCCTTCAAGCCTAACAATATTTTGCATATTACTTATTTTTAGAACATATCTATAAATTTAGGATATAGCGAATCTTAGTATTGCACCTACATCATACATGCTACAAAATTTTTTACCAACATCATCTTTTTTAGATACCAATCTTATTTCTCCTCTTTTATTTTCAACTTCTTTCATTAACTTCTCAATATTTTTGTCTTGAATTTTTTCTTCTGGTATTAAAAGAATTTTTATTGCTCCCAGAGAAGCTGCTAACTTTACTTGTTCACAACCATAAGTAGCCAAATTATCAGCCTTGTTTATATGTACGAAAAATTCTTGAATTAATTTCGGTTTTACATTTTCAACTCTAATTTTTGCTTTTTCTAATCTTTCTATTTGTTCTTTTTTCCATTCCTCTTTTTGAATAGTCAACATGCTTCCCAAACCAACTTCTATTGTATGATAATCTCCCAACTGGATTTCTTCCGGTGCTTTTATAATTTTTCCGGTGACTCTTAACTTACTTTTATGTTTGTGAAATTCAGTTTTTTCAACTTTTATGGTTAAAACAGCAAATCTTCTTTTTACTTTTTCTTTTTTATCTTCTCTTTGAATGAAAATTGCCCTTAAAGTTTTAGCTGTAATTAGATCTTTTGGTTCAATTATATTTTGTAAATGCCATAGGTCAAGTTGATTGGTAATTTTTATCTTAGCGTATTTTTTTTTAGAATCAAACTCAAATATTTTCATACCAATAAAAGTTTATTCTTTAAAGTATAACTATTTTTTAGGTGTTTTTACTGAAAAGTCAAGCTAAGATAGATGAATTTGGAATAATCTTACTTGCTGCAATAATCCTAATAGGGATTTTAGCTTTCGTATGGGGCACACCACCTACATCACTACCAGGTCCTGAAGTAAAACCAACTTCTAAAAGTTTAACGATTGCCAGTGGTTCAACTTCAATTTTTGATTTTGAAATAATAGGCACTTTAACTAATGTTACGCTAACAGCAACTGGAGAAATTAGTTCATGGATATCCTTCAACAAAAACAATTTTGATGTTGTCAATAGTACTACAGTTAAAGTTACTATCAAAGTTCCATCATGGGTTGGTTTTAACACCTACACGGGCAATATAGTAGTGAATTCTGCAGAAGGTGAAAAAATTGTACCTATAACAATTAGTGTTGAGGAAGTTGTAGGATTAGTTTCGCATGCATTCCCTCCTCTAGGAGATTTTTCTATCAGTTATAGGGAAAGTTCTGAGGTTTTGGATTCAAAAGAAGATTTTAAAGTATCCAAAGGATATTTTTCTGAGAATTCAGCAAGTTTGCACGGATTGGTGGATAAAACTGAACTCCCATTTGTGACAGAAACATTTCTCTATATTACAATAGAGGAAACAAACAGTATAGGAAATTTAATTGTTTTTCTAAACGATCAGAAAATATTTGATAAAAAAGTTGGTTCTGGATTAGAAGTAATACCAATTAATGTCTCGCTAATCGGGGAATCAAATATTATCATAATTAAAGCTGGTTCACCAGGATGGAGATTTTGGACAAGCACTGATTATAAAATAAAACTTGCAGAATTTACTGTAGATTTTAAGGGAAGCGTGCCAAAAGCTTTTAATTTTTCTCTTGAACAAGTAGAAGTGGACAATTTTGATTATCTTCATTTAATTTTTAGAAGGGAGGATTCTTCAAGGCCATTACCAGAATTAATGATTAAGGTAAATAGTCAAATAATATTTTGGTCAAAGCCCCCTCTACTTCTTTTTAATGACACTTTTAGAAAAGACATGTGGGGAAATCCTTTATTTTTGACTGTCGGAGATAACACAATCTCATTTTCTATCGAAGAAAGAGGATTTTATGATATTGCTGATGCACTCTTAGTACTTTATTACAGAGGTTAGACTAAAGCCAGTAAACGAATGAAGTCTCTTGTTGCTGTTGCTCCACCTAGGATACCAATTATTAATTTCAAGTACCTACCAAAGTTCTTGTCTTTGCAAAACTTATCAATCAAGATCAATATTGCAACTACCACTATTAATTTTAGGAAAATAAAAGAAACTGGTGAAAAAAACCCAATAAAAAAAGTTGGGAAAACGTGTTGCTCTTGATATCCGAAAAAGTTCATTGCTATAAAAGTTGTAGTACCATCAAACAACTGAACTAGACTTACGGCTTTATTTTCTAATGTCCATCTGACTAGAAAAAAAATTATTACCCAAGGCAAAAAGAAAGCTGAGATTAATAATAAACCTTCAAAATTTATTAGCTTGATAAACGGTAAAGAGAAAGATACTAGAACTAGTCCAAGAGTAAATAAAATTTTAAAATACGGTATGCCTTTCTTTCTTTCTGCAAATACTGAAAAGACCAACGCCCCCAATAGAATAAAAGATGTAAAAAACCAAATTCCAGGAGTAACAAACAAGTTATAAGTTAAAATTCCAGAATCTTGTAAGACTCTTAAAATTCCCCCAAAAACTATATAAGGTGAAATTGCAAGGGCAAGTCTTTTATCAATTTTTATTTTCAGTTTTTTAAGTAATTTGTAAATTAGATAAGCAGATACAATAAAAACTATGGCATAAGCTAAAGTTTTTGAGACGGTATATCCAGTTTCGTACGGATTGATAAAGTAGTCGATTAAATTCTGAAAATCAACCATAAATAAAAACTTATTTTATGAGATTAATATTATGAAAGGTCAGGCGGCTGTTGTAATTATAATCCTAATTGTTGCTGGAGTAGCAATATATTTTTTTTGGCCACAGATAAGTCAGTTAATTTCTCCTCCTAGGGATGGAGGTGTAGTTATTCCAGAATATAAAAATGATATAATAGAGATAAAAGATATTTACATCAGCAATTTAAAACCTTATGCTGGCACTAAAGTTCAGATAAAGTTCTGGATTAAAAATAATGGAGACAGAGAAGTTGAAAAAGTTAAAGTCAATTTTTATGATTTGCCAGGATTTGAAAATCCCGAGATAAGTTGTGAACTACCTTCTGAACCCATAAATACTCATAGTTGCGTGCTTGAAAATATGGGTTCTTTGGATCAAAGAGAAGTTAGTTTGATTTTGGATGCATCTAAAGAAATAACGGCTAAGCCAGAAGCTTTTAAAATATCTTACAGCATAGAATACAATTATTCTGGTTATAGAATAGCTAACATACCGTTTATCGATGGGGTAACAAGAACTCATCCTATGAATAAATTTTCTGAAAGTGGGGCTAGCTATGGGCCAATAGTTTTAAATTTTGAGCTTCAGGTAAGAAAAGAAATTGAGGTTGGCGAACAGGTTATAAAAGAATATTGGGCTGAACCAAATCTACCATTTGAGGTCACATTTAATTTTAAAGATGTTGTCGGAAAAGCGAGTCCTAAAGTCAATATTTTAAACGAGAGTATAAGAATAAACGTATCACAATTTTTAACTAAAACTGAGCCTTGTGATTTTAAAATAAAAAATGATGTACTAATCTCAACTAAGGATGTTTTAGTTCCAGGAAAACTTATATGTTTTTTCATTAATTCTTCAGCAATAGATCAACCAGAGACTTTGGTTTCGATTAAAGCAGAGTTTAATTATACTTATAAATTTGGTGGATCCAAAACAATTACAATTCAGCCCCTTCCGGAATAACTTTAAATTAGTTTTAATTTAAAACATATAGTAGGTAGAAATGAATAAAATAGCCTTACTTTTACTGGTAATTAGTGTTGTATTCATTGCTGGTTGTATAGGTCAACCCGAAGAAGAGAGAAAAGGTGTAGCAACAGGAGTTAGAATAAAAAGCTTTGGAACAGAAGGTATTACGGAAATTTATTCTGAAGAATCCGTAACTTTTAGTTTAACAGTAGAAAATATTGGAGAAGAAGAT
>JAUWXZ010000067.1 GCA_030616125.1 Candidatus Aenigmatarchaeota archaeon | reverse complement strand
ATCACAAGCCCCATGAAGCTCATAACTGAGGGAGTTATCAATTGTTTTAATAAGAGAGAACGGAAAAGTGTTACTGAAATTACTCGCACTCGTTGCATCAGGATTTCCATAGTACATGTAAATGTCTTTTGTTGAGCTTGCTGGAATTGAAGATATATTTATCCACACATCGGCATAAGATTCAGAAACATAATTTTCTATCCAATAACCCAAAACAGTAGAGTCGTCAGTATCTATGAATCTTAAATCATCAAAATCTGACTGGGCATGTGAATTTGTGTCGTCAATATAACTGACGTTTACAAAAACTTGATAATTTGTTAAAGCTTCTGAATTTTGTGAATTATTTATTGTTATATTTCTCCTGTACATCCAAGCCGAATTCCACCATTCTGAGTCTGCTAAAACAACAAAGGAAAGTAAAGAGAAGGAAATAAAAAAAATAGTAAAAAAACATAGTTTTTTCATAATAATTAATTTATTTTGCCTTGCTTATTATTTTAAAAAAGGGAAGAAATTCTTTTCTGATTTTTCTGGTTGAACAGTGTAACTGCTTAGAGAATTCTAATAATTTTTCTTTTTCTTCCTTTCTTTCAAATTTTGTTCTTCCCAAAACTATCAGCTTGCTTGGATATCTATACTTTGTAAACTTTCTGTACATTTCCTTTTTTGATTTTGCTACCCCAGCAGTCATCAAATCAATCATATAGCCTTTTAATCTCCAGTTCTGTCTAGAAGCAACTCTTCTCCTAAACAAATCTGCCTTGCTTAGCATATCAAATGCTTTAGCAATTTCTTCAGGATTTTCATATTCATTTGCTATATTGTTTTCAATCCACCAAAATATCTCATCTGGATCTTTGTCCACATTACCTATAGCTAATTTAGCAGCTAACGCAGTCTGAGTTTTAAAAATAACTTTTAAAGTATCAAATATAGAAACCTCTTTTTCTCTGTAGCCCAAAATTTCTAAATCTTTTAAGGAAATCCTGTTTTTTCCCTGAGCAATTGATTCTAGGTCATTTATTGCAGCTCTTAAATCTCCTTTTGATATTTTTGCTAACTGCCTTAAAACTTCTTCATCTGTTTTAATTTTTTCTTCAGCACAAATTTTTTTCAATCTTTTTTCTATGTCTATAATAGGAATTTTTCTGAATTGGAGTAATTGACAATGTTGTCGCAAGGATCTTAACCTTGTATCGTATGGGTTATTTGCAGTAAGTATAATCGGGAACCTTGATTCCTTTACTATTTTTATTACCGCTCCAACTCCACCAAAATCCTCTCGGCCTGCTATACCGTCTATCTCGTCAATTAAAAACATCTTTCCTTTTTTGAATAGAGGAGTTTGAAGCATTGACTGCCCTAAAATTTGTTGAATTTTTGTTGCACTTCGAAAATCGCTCGCATTCATTTCAATGAACTCTAGATTTTTCTCTTGTGCATAAGCTTGAATCAAGGCAGTTTTGCCAGTACCCGAAGGACCATAGAAAATCAAAGCTTTTCCTTGTTTCCATTCTTTTATCCATTTTAGAAAAATATCTAAAGCTTCTTTCTGATTTATAAATTCTTTCAAATTCTTAGGTTTATACTTTTGAGTCCAAGGCAAATTAATCAACTTTTGGTTTTGCCGAAAAGAAGGAATTGAGATAGTAATGCTTCAATTTGTATAAGCTCGTTCCCACCTTGGCTTATCCTCCACTCAAACTCTCCACATTTTTCTATCAGCTGAACCTTGGCTTCTTCTGGAATGTTCAAGGAATAAATCTGCCTATGAATTTCTGCTATTATGTCACTTCCTGCTAGGCCTTGCCTTAAAAGCAAATCTTGTAATTTTTTTCTTGCATCTTCAAAATTTCCCTTTAAAGCTAATTCAAGCATTTCTTTCACATCTGTAGGTTTGGCTTTAGAGGCAACATCATAAACAATCTTCTCAGAGATTTTTTTACCAAGAGTTGAAGAGGTTTGGAGCAAGTTAGCAACTTTTCTTAGATCTCCTTCAGAAATTTCTATTACGGCTTTTATCCCATCTTCTGTAATTTTGAGTTTTTCTCCATTAACAATTCTAACAATGTATTTTTTAACATCAACTTCTGATAAAGTTTTAAATCTAAAAACTGTACACCTACTTTGAATAGGATCAATTATACGCGAAGAATAATTTGCTATAAGTATGAATCTTGATACAGAAGTAAAACTTTCCATCGTTCTTCTTAAAGCTTGTTGAGCTTCAGGTGTAAGGCTGTCCGACTCATCTAGAATTATAATTTTATAAGGTATTTCTCCGATAGACTTTGTTCTTGCAAAATCCTTTACTTTTCCCCTAATTATATTAATTCCTCTTTCATCTGAGGCATTTAATTCTAAAATGTGTTGTCTCCAGTTTTTTCCGTATAGTTCATGGGCAATTGCCAATGCACAAGTAGTTTTCCCAGTACCAGCTGAACCTGCAAAGAGCATGTGGGGAATGTTTTTCTCTTTTACAAAGGCATTGAGTCTTTCCACTACATGTTTTTGATTGATTACATCAATTAATTTAGGTGGGCGATATTTTTCAGCCCATATTACCTGTTCCATTTGCTCATCTTTTTGCTTAAGATATTTTATTTTTACCAATATTTGAACTTAAAGTTCAATAGTTAAATTTAAGTTTATCGTAATTGAATTTCTCTCAAGGTGGATATGGGAATAGTACCAAGAAAAGAAAACAAAAACATCGAATTCAAGGAGAAGTTATTATCTTCAATTCACTTGAAGGAAGATAAAAAACAACACCTAGCTGCACAGATGAAATATAGATTAGAGATAGGAAACGGAAAGATGCTTTATATAATTGGTGTTAACGATAAAGGAAAGGCTAAAGGACTCTCTGATATAGAATTTGAAGAAACTTTGAATGTGCTACAAATAGTAGCAAGAGAAAACAATGCAGAAATTTCAAAGGTAGAAAAATTCAATGAAAATGGAAAAATCATAGGAAGAATTTTAATAGCAAAAAAATATGAGACT
>JAUWXZ010000060.1 GCA_030616125.1 Candidatus Aenigmatarchaeota archaeon | reverse complement strand
ACATTTCAAACACTTAATAATTACAATTTTTCTCTTACTATCCAGTCTAACGGAAGAAGATAAACCAGGAATTAGTAGACTATTGCAATTTTTACAAAAAATTCTCTTTAGTTGTTTCAGTCTAACATTATATCTTAATCCAATTTTTCTTGCCAATTCTACATATCTTTTGCTTCTTTCTGGGTGGGTTTTAAATTCTTTTTTTGCAAGATCGAACAATATTTGAATTCTTTCTTTTGCGATTTTTTGTTGCCAAGTGGGTTTTCTCCTAATAATAATTTGATTTAATAGAAAAAATTTGGGGTTGCTGGGATTTGAACCCAGGTTACTGGCTTTTTCGCATGAGTCCCAAAGCCAGAGTACTAGACCATTATAGGCTATATCTAGCTATACGACAACCCCTTATCAGAAAGTTGTCATTGTTATTTATTTAAGTTTGGGGTTGCCGAGATTTGAACTCGGGTCACCGCCAATTTGTTTTCAAGCCCCAAGGCGGAATACTAGACCAACCTATACTACAACCCCACAACTATTATTTGATTAGAGAATTACAAAAATAAAGTATGCCTTATGAAACAATTGTAGGCAGAACAAAGGAAGATTTAGAAAAATTTGGAAATAAAGCCATGGGCTATATTGGTAAGCATATTGTTGGTACAGGGGAAGATGCTCATCTTACTACAAAGGTTTTTATTGATTTGTTAAGACCCCACATTATTTTAATTTCAGGAAAACGTGGAACTGGAAAGAGTTATGTTGCAGGAACAATAGCAGAAGAAATTTCCTCACTTCCAGAGGAATTTAAAAATAGTTTGGCAGTTGTGATGATAGACACGATGGGAATTTTTTGGAGTTTAAAACACTCAAACGAACAACAGTCGAATTTGCTTAAAGAATGGAATTTACAGCCAAAGGGTTTTGAAAATGTCAAAGTTTATGTTCCTTTTAAACAAATAGAAGAATTTCAAAAAGCCAATATTCCAGTGGATGGAGGAATTTCTATAACTCCTTACGAATTCTCAGCAGAAGATTGGAGGTTAGCTTTTAATCTATCTGCTACTGAAAAGACTGGCATAGCCCTAGAAAAAAATGTTAATGAATTATTACAAACAGAAGAAAAATTTACAATTGAAGATTTAATCACAAAAATAAGAGATGATAAAGAAACTTCTCTTGAGGTAAAAGATGCCTTAGGAAACATGTTAACAGTTGCAAATCAATGGGGAGTTTTTGGAACTCAAGGAATTGATATAGAAAAAATAGTTGAAGCAGGAAAGATTTCTATTGTAGATGTTTCTCATTTGAGGGCAACTGAAGCCTGGAGTGTTAGAAATTTTTTGGTCGCAATCTTAGCAAGAAAAATTTATCAGGCCAGAATAATAGCAAGAAAAGAAGAAGAATTAGCAAGGCTAACTGGAGAAAAAATTGAAAAGAAATTTCCAGTGGTTTGGTTGATTATAGATGAAGCGCATAATTTTTGTGGAACTGAGCCGAGTGTTTCCCTAAACCCTTTACTAACAATCGCAAAGCAAGGAAGAGAACCTGGAATTAGTTTAGTTGTAATAACTCAGATGCCAAACAAAATTCATCAGGATGTTTTATCTCAATGTGATCTAGTTTTTTCTCACAGGCTCACTTCTAGAGATGATTTACAAGCGTTGCATGCCGTTTATCAAAGTTACATGCAAGAAGAAATTGAAAAATTTATCAACAGATTACCACGATGGCCTGGGACTGCAATTATACTCGATGACAATTTAGAAAAAGTCTTTACTGTAAATATTAGGCCCAGGGTGTCATGGCATGCAGGTGGTACGGCAGCTGTCATTTAATTTATAAAATTTAAGCGAACTTCACAATTTTTGTTATTGTTCCAATTCCTTTAGTTTTACCTTCTCTAAAAACAAACTTATCGTTAACCTGAACGAACTGGGCTTTATACCTAAAAGTCATCCTAACTTTTCCTTCTTCTCCAGACTTAAGGTACTCTTTGTCTAGAAGTTCCAATCTCACAGATTCTGCTACAGTGTTACAATGGAAAACAGGTTCATAACCAGGAGCAATTCTGGTGGGATGATTCAAGATCAAAATATCTGCCTCAAAACTCCTAACAGTTTTTGGTTTTAATTGCTGCTCACAAAGTATCATCCCACGGTTTATTTCTTCATGCTTTGCACCACGAATAGCGATTCCAACAACCAAGCCAGCATTAGCTTCTACCAATCTATGATAATGCATTTCTATGCTTGTGGCCTTAACTTTTCTAAAATCCCCGGAAGAATCAGGACCAAGCGATAATTCCTTTCCTGCTCGTAATCTCCCCTGTTTAATTGTGCCAGAAATCACAGTACCAACTCCTGGAACATTGTAAATTCTGTCAATGAACATTAAAAATGGTTTATCAGTTTCCTTTTCCCTTTCTGGCAATAATGATAAAAGTTTATTTAGAAGATCATAACCCTGTAAAGAAATAGCAGATATTTTAATAATTGGTACAATCGCATCTAGTTTATCTGTAACTGCAAACAAATCTTTTTCATTTTTAATTGAAAATGGAAGTCTTCCAATATTTTTTAATAAATTCTCTATTTGCTGTTCAACTTCCTTTATTCTTTTTTCACCCATTTTGTCAATTTTTGTTATACAGATTATTATTGGTAAATTCATTGTCAATAACAAACCCAAATGTTCTCGAGTTATATGTGTAACTCCATCATCTGCTGCTACTACCAATAAACCATAATCTATATTCTGGCCAACTAAGCCTCTGATAGTTGTTTTCACCCAGGGTTCATGCCCAGGAGCATCAATAAAACTTATTATTTTTTCTGCTTCTGTAACAAGCCTAGCCCTTTCTCTTTTGTCTAAGGGGTTTTTTAAATTGACGACTCTACCTTCTTTAAATCCATACAAAGCATAATGTAGGTCTGCTGTTAATCCCCTCTTTATCTCATGAGGTAAAACATCCAGATACAACCAGGCCTTTCCGTTTTTATCTTGCTTGCCCGTTATGAGTGTAGATATAAGAGTTGATTTACCATGATTTACATGACCACATACACCGAGAATCACATGTTGTTTTAGACTAGTCTCATATTTTTTTGCTATTAAAATTCTTCCTATGATTTTTCCATTTTCATTGAATTTTTCTACCTTTGAAATTTCTGCATTGTTTTCTCTTGCTGGTGTCTCCAGGCGCCGCTTAAAACCGTAGGTAAAATAACCAGTAAACTGGTGCCGCACGCCAGTCTCATAGCTACCTTTGTCGACATACCCATATTAGTAAATATCATATACTGAACCGGTGTCATAATAAAACCGCCACCCGAGCCTAAAAGTCCACTGGCAAAGCCAACAACTGCACCAGTTCCCAGCAGGATAATAATATGAGCTATCGTCATCTGG
>JAUWXZ010000045.1 GCA_030616125.1 Candidatus Aenigmatarchaeota archaeon | reverse complement strand
AAAGCCTCTTCTACGACCATCTTCTTAAATTTTTCTTTATCCAAAGATTCACTAAGAATGTCGCCGAGTTTTTCTGTGACCTCTACACTATTTTTTGCTGCTTCTACCATTGAAGATACTATTTTCTCTTCTTCAGTTTTTTCTTTAGCAACTTCAGGTCCTTTAATCTCAATTACCATGTTTTTTAATTTGACCTAAAAAGATTAATGCTTTTACCCCTTGTTATTATTTGTTTAAAAATGTTTTGGTTTAAAAAATTTAAACGTAATTGCCCAGAAGAAATAGAAAGCCCAAAAATTAGAGCTGAGACAAAAATTGAAAATCTCAGCCCCAGAGATATTGATTATGTAACTGGAGCGATTCTAAAAGCATTAGCTCGCAGAACTGATCCACTGGTAAGACTCTTATTGCGCAATATAAAAAACGATGAAAAATTTTTTAAAGAATTTATAAATTTTTTAGAAAGAAGTCAAAACAAGCACGATCTTCTTTTAAGTATGGTAAATGCCAATCTCATAGAAAGTTGTAGAAAAATTTTTTCTGAGGATAAGACTTAACTTTTGATAACCTTAGCAAACTCAGTTAAAATCTTCTCAGGATTCTCAGCCTTAACAACTCCAGATGCAACCAGAATTCCAACCGTTCCTAATTCCAAAGCTTTTCTAACATCTTCTCCAGTAGTAATACCAGCTCCACATAAAACTTTTACTTTTGAATTTACCTCATGAATTTTTTTGATAGTTTCTGTGATTATTTCCGGTTTTGCAGTAGAAACAGCTATACCAGTTCCAATCAATTCAGGAGGTTCGATCGCGATAAAATCGGGTGAAAACTTTGCTATTACTCCAGACTTTTCAGGACTCTCGGAACAACAAACAGAAACCAAACCAAATTTTTTTGCTATTTCAATACATTTTTCAATCTCTTTTAATTCCAATCTTCTCTCAGAATGGTTTATAAGAGTACCACTGGCCCCAATCTTTTTCACATTTTCAGCAAGTATATGTCCAGTATGCATTCCATCTTTTTCTATTGGATCTATGTGCTGAGCAAAAACTGGAATTTTTACTTCTGATACAACTTTACTCAAATCAAGAGATTCTGGAGCTATTGCTATATTAATTTTATATTTCTCAGCAACTGATTTACAAATTTTTGCTAATTTAACTGAATTCTCACCCAAAGCTTCTAGGTAGGTTTTAAAGTTTATTAAAATCATTGGAAGCTTCATTATTAGACCACTATTAATTTAATTATAATTCAAAATAATAATAGGTATTATGTCAAGTGTCACAATCAGTCTAATAAAAGCCGATGTCGGTTCTTTATGTGGTCATCACATTGTGCACCCAAAGCAAATCGAAGTCGCACAAGAATTTTTGGAAAAAGCTAAGGTAAGGGGCATTGTTTTAGATTACTATGTCTTTAATTGCGGGGATGATCTTGAACTTCTCATGACCCATGAAGAAGGAGAAAACAGCCAAAGAATTCATGAGCTTGCTTGGAACATATTTAAAGAAGTTACAGAAAAAGTTTCAAAGCCTCTAAAACTCTATGCAGCTGGCCAAGATTTACTCAAAGAAACATTTTCAGGCAATGTGAAAGGAATGGGGCCAGGCGTAGCAGAAATAGAAATTGAAGAAAGACCAAGCGAGCCTTTTGTAGTTTTTGCAGCTGATAAAACAGAGCCTGGGGCTTGGAATCTTCCTTTATACAAAATATTTGCTGATCCAAGCAATACTGCAGGACTTGTAATTGATCCCAATATGCACGGGGGATTTAGTTTCAGAGTTATGGACGTTAAGAAAGGAAAATATGTAGATCTGGAATGTCCAAAAGAAATATATGAGCTTGTGGCGTTAATAGGAACTACGGGAAGATATGTGATAGACAGAATTTATCGGAGTGAAGATAAGCTTTTAGCAGCAGTTGCAAGTACTTCTCGCTTATCTCTGATTGCAGGAAAATATGTTGGAAAAGATGATCCTTGTATGATTGTGCGAGCTCAGCATGGCCTGCCTGCTGTTGGTGAAATTCTTGCTCCATTTGGATTCCCACATTTGGTAGCAGGATGGATGCGCGGTTCTCATAATGGACCTTTGATTCCTGTTGGTTTGAAAGATGCTAGGTGTACTTTTTTTGATGGTCCTCCAAGAGTAGTTGGTTTAGGTTTTCAATTATCTAATGGAAAATTAGTTGGATTAAAAGGAAAAGAACCTGCTGATATTTTTGAGGATGTTGCTTTTGATGGTGCTAGAAGAAAAGGTATGGAGATTGCAGATTATCTAAGAAGACACGGAGAATTCATGCCAGCAAGATTGGGGCCAGAAGAAATGGAATATACCACACTTCCTGACGTACTTAAAAAACTTGAAGAAAGATTTGCAGAAGAAAAGTAATTATTTTCCTCTTTTGCCATATTTTCCAAAAATTGAAAGAAACTTAAGCTTTTTTCTTCCACTATCATTCACTCCTCCCTTTTTACAGAAATCTTTAAGTGTATTTTATCACTAATGATAATCATTGGAGATTAATCCTTAGTGTTTAAATGAGCGCTGAACCGATAAAAACAATAGTAGAAGTTCTTAGAAAGCATCCTGAAGGTTTAGCTTTAATAGAAATCGCAAGACTTATCAAAATGAACCGAATGACTGTTGCAAAATATGTTCATGGACTAGTTATTGCAAACAAAGTAAAAATCAAAAAAATCGGTGCAGTAAAACTTTGTTATCTTAAGAAAAATTTTGTTGGAGGATTTCATGGGAAAAAATAAAAGCAAAAAATCAATTTTACTTAAATTTTGTTTAATGATATTTTTCTTAGTTTTTTCTTTGAGTTTATTTTCTAAGCAGGTAAAAGCAATAGATATTTCTAATTGCTCCGTCCTAGACCAAGCAGGAGAAACTTATTACTTAACTGCAGATATAATCAATAGCACCAACACAACTTGCATGGAAATAACTACCACAAATGTAACTCTAGATTGTCAAGGCTATACCATAGACGGAAATGATACTTCAAACACCTATGGAATTTATACCAACCAAGACAACACAACAATTAAGAATTGTAGAGTGAGTGATTGGGATAATGGGGTTTATTTAACTTACTCCTCAAATAGCAGTTTAAACAACATCACTTCAAGTTCAAATACCTATTCTGGGATTTGGCTTGATGAAAATTGTTCTAATAATAATCTGACAAATTTAACAATTAATAATAATACATGGATGGGAATCTTTATTTACAGTGCTGGCGATTCAACAAAATCCAATGACAACTACCTTGAGAATATAGTAGTAAAATATAATACTGGCGTGGGTGGAATTTACATTCAGATATCTGATAACAACACTTTAGACAATGTAACTGCAATAAACAATACCTATGGTGTTAAGGTTGACTTTGCAAAAAATAATACACTAAAAAACTCTGTAATAGAAGAGAGTGGCAATTATGGAGTTTATATTAAGACGCATGTTGATAGTCCAGCAACAGGTAACAAAATATATAACAACCTCCTTAACAATACAGGTAATGCCTATGTTGAAATTATAAGTGGTGCATATAACAATTATTGGAACACCACCAACCAATCAGGAACAAGAATTTATTCTCCAGGAACCGAAATAGGAGGAAACTACTGGACCAATTCTACTGGTAACGATTATTCAGATACTTGTGCAGATGCTGATAAAGATGGATTCTGTGATGATTTCTATACAATAGAAACAAATAATGTTGATTATCTACCTTTGAGCGATGAACATTATTGTGATGTTATGATTCAATCTTTACCTTACACCATTAGTCAGAATAACACATACTATTGTGTTGATTCTTATCTATACATAGCAGGACAAACAGCTATTAGTTTTAGTTCCGGAATTCAAAACTCTACTCTAGACTGTTTAGGTTATAACCTAGACAGCAATGATACTATTAACACTTACGGGGTTTATTTAACAGGAAGTAATACAAAAAACAATACCATTAAACGTTGTAACATAACTGATTTTGGTTATGGATTATATCTTTTTGATGGACCAAATAACAACACAATTAAAAACAATACAATGAGTTCTAATGTGGACGGAATTTCTCTAAATTCAAGTTCTAACAATAGTATAACAAAAAACACTGCAAAAGGCAACTCTGATGATGGGTTCTCTCTTGAATCAAACTCTAATTATAATACTTTGCATGACAATGTAGCGGAAAATGGTTATGGTTTTTACATCAATCAAGGCTATAACAACACCCTATACAACAACACAGCAAATAACAACATTCATAATGGCATTTTCCTCTATGAAAGCCATAACAACACCCTATACAACAACACAGTTAATGATAATGGTGAATGGGGATTCTGGGTCAGGGCTTCTACCTACAATAATATCTCTAAGAATGTGGTGAAAAATAATGATCCCTATGGTTTCTATATCCTCTTTTCGAGTATGAACAATACTTTCTCCAACAACATAGTAGAAAACAACCCTGATGACAACTTCTTCATTTGGGGTGATTGTGATTATAATACCTTCTCCAATAATATAGTGAGAAACAGTAACTATGGTTTCTTTCTCTCCTCTGAAAATGATTACAATATTTTAATTAATAACACCGCTGAAAACAATAGTTATGGGTTCCGACTATCTAGCTACAATACATTAACAAACAATACAGCTACTAACAATACTCGTGGTTTTTATCTTTCCGGTGTTTCTGGTAATAACATAACAGAGGGCTCTTCGCACAATAACCAATATGATTATGGTTTAGTTGATGCTGGCACAACAAACTATTTCAGAAATATTAACTTTACAGATTCGAGAAAGATTTACTTTGGCGACAGCACAAGCTGGTTTAACTATAACAACGTTACTCAGAATGGAATGTGGG
>JAUWXZ010000059.1 GCA_030616125.1 Candidatus Aenigmatarchaeota archaeon | reverse complement strand
TTGTGAACCAGACGAAAGAAAGTGTGAAGGAGATATTTTAATGGTATGTTCTGCATTAGGAACAACATGGATAAGTTTACAAGAATGTGAATTCGGATGTGCAGATGGAGAATGTATAGAAGAAGCAGAATTACTACCAAGTCCATTGACTGGAATGTTTGCTGCAATAATTCAAAGTCCGGTATACCTCTCATTACTTATTCTTGTAATAATTGCAATAATTCTGGTTGTCTTAAAAATGAAGATTTTTAAAAGACTTTCCAAATAAATGGAAATATATAGAGAATTTTTTAGACATGTTAAATGAAGTTAATTCTGAAAGAATTTCACATTGTATTACATATTATTATTTAGTTCATAATGCCACCAGAAAAGTTAGGTCTATCAGAGCATGAAGTAAAAAAAAGAATAAAGAAATACGGATATAATGAACTTAAAGAAAAAAAAAGGATAACGCCTCTCAAGATTTTATCAAGGCAGTTTACAAACCTTTTAATTTGGATTCTTTTTGCAGCAGCTATTATATCCGCTTTTATTGGTCAGATGATTAATTTTTGGGTTATCTCGTTTATCATAGGTTTTGTTGTAATTTTGGGTTTTATTCAAGAGTATAAAGCAGAAAGAGCAATGGAAGCTCTAAAAAAAATGGTACACCCTACGACCAAAGTTGTAAGAGATGGTAGGATAAGAAAAATACTTACTACAGAAGTTGTACCTGATGATGTATTACTATTAGAAACGGGAGATAAAATCCCTGCAGACGCTAAAATTTTTGAGATAATCGGTTTAAAGGTTGATGAAGCTGCTCTCACTGGCGAAAGCATAGCTATAGAAAAATCTAAAGGTGAACTGATTTTTGCGGGAACACAAATTGTTCACGGAAAATGTAAAGCAACTGTTGTTACCACAGGCATGGAAACAAAACTTGGAAAGATTGCAGAAATGATTCAAGAAAGAGAAGAAAAAACACCCCTCCAAGTAAAAATGACACAACTGGGAAAAATATTAGCATTAATTGCTTTAATGTCCTGCCTAATAATCTTTGGTTTAGGTATTTTTAAGGGTGCGTCTCTGGCAGAAATATTAATAATTGCTTTAGCTTTGGCAGTTGCATCAGTTCCTGAAGGTTTGCCTTTAACATTAACCTTAACTTTATCTTTTGCTGTACACAGAATGGCAAAGCATAATGCTATAATAAGGAAAATGCTTGCTGTTGAAACTTTGGGAAGCACAACAGTAATTTGTACAGATAAAACAGGAACATTAACAAAGAATGAAATGACTGTAAAAGAGATTTTTGTTAGTGATAATGTTATAAGTGTTGGTGGTGTGGGTTATGAACCCAAGGGAAGTTTTTTTGTCAATAACAAAAAAATTGATCCAAAAAGTTGTAAAGAATTAATTTTGTTATTGAAAATTGCTACCTTATGTAACAATGCTGTTTTAGGAGGAAAAAAAGGTAAATTGGAAGTAATCGGTGACCCAACAGAAATCGCATTGGTTATTGCAGCAGCAAAAGCAGATCTGTGGAAAGATGATTTAGAAAGAGTGTCCCCAAGACTAGAAGAGATAATGTTTACTTCTGAAAGAAAAATGATGAGCACACTACATAAAAAAGGCAAAGAAAAAATAGTCTTTACTAAAGGTGCACCAGAAATTATTTTGAAAAAGTGTAAGTACGTTCAGAAAAATGGCAGTATAATAAAACTTGACAAAAAAGAAATGAGAAACATCCTAACTATAAATAAGGATTTTACAAGTGATGCTTTGCGTGTTCTTGGTATTGCTTATAAAAAAGTTTCTAAACCTTTAACATCGGAGAACATTGAGAAGAATTTGGTATTTCTTGGCTTAGTTGCTATGATAGATCCTCCAAGAGAGGATGTTAAAGAAGCAATAGAAACTTGTAAAAGAGCAAAAATAAGGGTCGTCATGGTAACTGGTGACAATTCAGAAACTGCGAAAGCAATAGCAAAAAGGGTTGGTTTATTTGAAGAAGACGTGACCAAGAAATTTGGCAAACTAAGTCCTAAATTAAGGAGAATAGTTGAAGATGGAGTTATAACTGGAGATGAATTGAACAAATTAAGTGAAAAGGAATTTGAAAGTCTTGTAGAAGGTGTAACTGTATATGCAAGAACACTTCCAGAGCATAAGTTGAGAATCATTAAAGCCCTAAAGAAAAAAGGCCACATTGTAGCAATGACAGGTGATGGAGTTAATGATGCTCCTGCCATTAAAAAAGCAGACATCGGCATAGCAATGGGCATTAAAGGGACTGATGTGACAAGAGAAGCAAGTGATATGGTCTTGCAGGATGATAATTTTTCAACTATAGTCGAAGCTGTTAAAGGTGGCAGGACAACATACGAAAACATCGAGAAGTTTACTTGTTATTTGCTCTCGAGAAATTTTACTGAAGTAATTCTTATATCTTTAGGCATAATCCTGCTTGGTTTTAAATTTTTACCTTTACTGGCATTACAGATTTTGTTTATAAATATATTTAGTGAAGAAATACCAGCCATAGCTCTGGGTATGGAACCTGCAAGCAAAGGGATCATGCGTAAACGCCCCAGAAAATCGAAGCAGGGAATTTTAACCAAAAAAAATTCTTTTTTAGTTTTTAGTTTAGCTGCATTCATGGTAATAATGGCCTTTGCTGTCTTTATAACCGCCAACCCATCAGTCAATATTGAGAGAGCAAGAACTATGACTTTCGCTGCAATAATAGGTATGGTGATACTTAATACATTTAATTTTAGGTCATTAGATGAATTTATATCCAAACTAGGTTTTTTAACAAACAAGTGGTTAATATTGGGAGTAGTTAGCACGATCCTAATGACTTTCGGTGTTATGTACATTCCATTTTTGCAAGAAACATTCGAACTAACAACTTTAGGTTTGACAGACTGGATGGTTTGTGGGTCTGCAGCATTTTCAACATTTATTTTTGCGGAAGTGATTAAATTAGTAAATAGAAAAATGCCGACTAATTATCAATAGAACCAAATTGATAACGGTTTTGGTAACTTAGTGTTTAATTTAAAACGAAATAAATTTTTGTTAACAATCGTTTGGTTTTTGCTTTGCTGACTAAAGGCATAAATCTTTTTTTAAAACTTTTTAAGCCTTTTCCCATCAGTTATTAATCCTTTTGCTTTCATCTTTTAGATAGGTGAATAGATGAATAAGAAAATTCTATTGGGAATAATTCCAGCAATGCTATTGTTAACAGTAGGAACAGTATTGGCAGATACAACTGTATGGGAAATTGGACTTTTTGATGATTTATATGGTGTAACAGATGGCACAAAGATAACAACACTACAAGATAGGTCAGTAGCACCAACAGTCACTGTTACAGTAGATTATACAGATGTATCAACATTTTATAGTGTATTAGTTCCAGTAACGACAATAACAGGCACTTTCACAGCAGATTTATCTAAAGGAGCTGTTTTATTAATTTCTTGGAGTCCTGGTGCAAGTGGCACTGAAAAATTCTCAGTAAC
>JAUWXZ010000006.1 GCA_030616125.1 Candidatus Aenigmatarchaeota archaeon | reverse complement strand
TCAAAATCAAGGGTGATAGAAGTAGAGAAAATATGAAAGCTGAAAGACTACACAATAGCATAAGAGAGCGTGAAAAGATTATCCGAGCATTCAGCAACCCAGAAACAGCAAAGAAGATTTTAGATGGTTGGCAAATCTACTACAATTATATTAGACCACACCAAACTTTGAATGGATTTACACCAGCAGAGGCGAGTGGAATAGATTTGGGATTAGGACAGAACAAATGGTTAGATTTAATAAGACAAAGTTTAAAAAGCTAATATGGTAAATGGAGAGAAAAAAGAAAAAGAAATTAAACAAATACAATTACAAGGTCTACCAGAGGCGAAACCATTCTTTTCAGATGGTATTGCGGTTAGTTCTATATTTCAAGAATATGGTAAAAATAAAGAAAGAGATTCAACTATAAACATGACATTCTTGAACCAAAATATAGTTGTTTCAAATATTAGAATAACAATTGAGCATGCAAAAGCGTTTGTAGAAGTCTTGAAAGAAAAAATAGAAGTCTGTGAAACTTTCAAGAAAACTGGAAAAAAACCAAAAAAACCAATTATTGATAGAACAATAGAAGGACTAACTTATATTGGTTAAATGTTCATTCATCACCCCCGAATGCAACAAGCTCAAAAACCAACCGATTTAGACAAAATCAAAAAAACCAAGAAACCAACCGTTAATTGAACAGAACTAGATGTAGTAAAGCTTAAATATTTATATACCCACATACACATTTATATTTTCGGATTAAATTTGGAGGTGCAATAATGTCGAATGGTAAAGCGATGATGGGTCAGCTAGGAGGTCAGCCAGTTTTAATTTTACCTGAAAGTACTTTGAGAACAAGAGGTAGAGATGCTCAAAGAAACAACATCGCAGCTGCTAAAGCAGTAGCGGATGCTATTCGTACAACTTTAGGTCCAAAAGGGATGGACAAGATGTTGGTAGATTCTATAGGGGATATTGTTATTACAAATGATGGCGTAACAATCCTAGATGAAATGGAGATCGAACATCCTGCAGCAAAGATGATGGTTGAAGTTGCCAAAACCCAGAATGAAGAGGTTGGAGATGGAACAACTACAGCAGTAATAATTACTGGAGAACTATTAAAAAAAGCCGAAGAATTGCTAGATCAAGAAATTCATCCTACTGTTATTACAAAAGGTTTTAAAATTGCTAAAGAAGAAGCTCTAAAAATATTATCTGAATCAGCAAAATCAATTTCTCTAGAAGATGTAGAAACTCTAAAGAAAATTGTAATCACGGCAATATCTGGAAAATCAGTAGAAAGGGCGTCACCTAAATTAGCTGGATTAATCGTAGATGCAGTAAAAACCATTGCTCAAAAAATTGGTAATAAAATTGTTATAGATAAAGACAATGTAAAAAGAGTAAAAAAACATGGGGGTTCTTCTGAAGAAACTGAGCTGGTAAGAGGAATTATTATCGATAAAGAAGTTGTTCATCCAGGAATGCCAAAAAAATTTGAAAATGCGAAAATTGCTTTGGTTGACGCTGCTTTAGAAGTAAAAGAAACCGAGACAGATGCTGAAATTAGGATCACATCTCCTGAACAAATGCAAGCATTTATTGGGCAAGAACAAAAAATGCTAAAAGAAATGGTTGAAAAAATTACCGCGTCCAATGCAAATGTTCTTTTTTGTCAAAAAGGAATAGATGACTTAGCTCAGCACTATTTAGCTAAAAAGGGAATTTTGACAGCAAGAAGGGTTAAAAAATCTGACATAGAAGCTTTAGCTAAGGCTACAGGAGCAAGAATAGTTAGTAATTTGGATGATTTAACTTCAGGGGATTTAGGATTTGCCAAACTTGTAGAAGAACAAAAAATTGCAGGTGAATCAATGATATTTGTAAGAGAATGTAAAGACCCAAAAGCAGTTACTATTTTAGTCCGTGGCAGTACAGAACATGTTGTAGATGAAGTTGATCGTAGTGTGGAAGATGCAATTGGAGCTTTAGCTTCTGCTATTGAATTGGGAAAAATCGTTGCCGGAGCAGGAGCGCCAGAAGAACAAGTTGCAAGAAAATTAAAAAAAATTGCTGAAAAATATTCTGGGAGAGAACAATTAGCAGTTCTTGGTTTTGCAGACGCTATGGAGATTGTACCAAGAAGTCTAGCAGAAAATGCCGGTTTGGACCCAATTGACACTTTAGTTGCATTAAGAGCAGCACATGAACAAGGAAAAATTAATTTCGGAATAAATGTCCTCTCTGGAAAAACAGTTGATGCATACGAAATTGGGGTTATAGACCCATTAAAAGTAAAAATTCAGGCAATAACGTCTGCAGCAGAAGCAGCTGAGATGATCTTGAGAATCGACGATGTAATTGCAGCAAGTAAACTAGAGAAAGGCCCACCAATGCCAGGAATGCCTCCTGGAGAAATCTAAATCTTCTTTATCTTTAAAGTTAAACTTTTATTAGTTGAAAATTTAAACATAATTAGTGGGAAAATGCCAGAGAAGCAACACGAATTTGAATTAATTCCTTTACATCCTTTAAGACGACTTGAAAAAAGAATAGAGAAAATAGAATCTTTTAGTCCAACAATAGACGTCAGAGAGTTTTTAAAAGAATTACTGGATATAATAAAAATGAATCAAGGTTTAGTGGATGAATTAGTAAAGGTAAATAGTGCTCTAAGGATCGAATTGTCGAGATTGCCAGCAAAGTTGGACGAATTAGTTTCGAAATTGGGTGAATTATTGTCAATTATAAAAGCTGCTGCAACTGAAGAGACAACACCTCCTTCTGAGTCTTCTAAACCTTTTGTAGAAAAAATTGAGAAATTGGTTGAAGCAAACAAAAAAATAGTTGAAAGTAATGAATCTGTGTTGTCTGCCCTAGAAGAAATTGAAAAGAGATTGAGAAAACCTGTATTAAGACATACCTTACCATTGAGAAAACCACTTCCACCCAAACAATGATTCATATGAACTCAAAGGCCCAAGTTAGTATAATTACTGCGATTTTGATTGTGGTGATAGCCTTAGGTTTAACTTCTGCTGCCTTAACTTGGGGGCTTCCTTTAATTCGAAAAAGACAGGATGAGGCTTTGGTAAAAAGAATAGGAAGTCATTTCGATCAAGACAATCCTAGTTCCTTACCTCGTAAGATTGAGTTTATTGCTGAAGTAGGAAGAGGTGAAGAAACTTTCAGTTTGGATAAAGGAGGCCTATGGATTTTAAATGAAACAGGGAATTGGATTCAATTTATGTTTTTTAGCAGGGCTACCAATATAGCTGCAGGTGATTGGGTATCTTTAACGACGCCTAAACCAAAAGCGGGATGTCCTCCTCCTAGTGGTGATCTTGGTATAGATAAGGCTTCTGTTATTTGTGCTAAAGCTGAACTAGTTGGTGATGGTTATAATATTTATTACAGAGTTTGGTATAGACCATTGAATGAATCTGAGGGTAGAAGTTTTAAGATCAGTTTAATTGCAACAGGAGTTACTAGTTCAACAACCAAAAAAGTTGGCATTTCCTTCGGAGAAACAATACAAGAAAATAACAATATTACAACAAAAATAGAAATTACTATTTAGATAGAATGGGTAAAGGCCAATACCTTATAATGCAATTTTTACTTTTTTTCCTCATTGGTTTATCGGTATTTATCGCCTTTAGTAATCTTTTTAAATTGAGAGCAGATAGCTTGGGTGGAGATATTACAAATTCTACAAGAAAATTAATCAATAGTTATATATCTTCTCTGATAATTAACTCTTTTGATACTTGTAAAGGATGCGATTTTGTAAGTGTTTCAGTAGAGATCGAAAATAGAACTGGAGGTTATTTTCATGAATTATATCTAAATTCATCTGGTTTGAATGTTGTAAGTCAACCTGGAGGTAAAAATTATTTATCCTCTGTTCACAATTTAAATTCAACTTTAAATTTTTCTGGCAATTCCTCTTCTGCAAAAACTATAATCTTAATAAAAAACAAAAATAAAGTAGAGGCAAGTTAAATGAAAATAGCAGGAAAAATACTGCAGAGATTTGTTAAAGGATATAGGGTTCTTTTGGCTTCGGGCGTTGCTCCTGCCCCATCACAACCACCCTTTCCAGTTAAACCATTATCACCGATGGAAATAACGGGTGGGTTGGAATTATTAGCACCGAAAAAAAAGATTAGAAAAATTGAAGGTTTCGAGATCCCAGAAATTTCTATAAGAAAAGCAGAAATAGGTAAACTTAAACTGGAGGAAACAGAACCAATTCCTACCATTACTTATCCACTTATTCCAAGAACTCCTGCAAAAGATGAGCCGATTTTTGCTTATGCGAAAATTTTTTGGGATTCTAAACTGAATAAGAATGTTTATCAGATTATAGAGCCAGAGTTAACAGATAAACTCGAAGAAAGTTTAAGCAAAATAAAGGGACTTTTAGAGCAAAAACTTGATATAGATATTTCAAAGTTGAAAAAAGTAGAAGCAACTGAATATTTAAATAAACAGATAGAAGACCTTATCGATTATTTTGGTTTTAAAATTAGCTTAACAGAAAGACAAATTCTGAGATATTATATAGAAAGAGATTTTATAGGTCTAGGAAAAATAGAACCCATATTTAGAGACCCTCAAATTGAGGATATAAGTTGTGATGGAGTGGAAATACCAATTTTTGTATTTCATCGAAACCCAAAAATAGGTTCTATAATCACAAACATCATGTTTCCTGATTCGGATGAATTAGATTCTTTCATTACTCGATTGGCTCAAATATCTGGCAAATCTATTTCTATAGCCAAGCCTTTGGTAGATGCAACTTTGCCAGATGGCTCAAGACTTCAGGCTACTTTGGGAACAGATATTGCAAGGAGAGGAAGTAATTTTACAATAAGAAAATTTACAGAAAAACCTTTGACTCCTGTTCATTTGTTTAATTATGGAACTGTAGATGTCAAAAGTCTGGCTTTTCTTTGGTTGACAGTGGATTTTGGAAGAAGTATACTAATTTCGGGAGGCACTGCTTCTGGAAAAACTTCCTTGTTGAATGTTTTATCACTGTTTATAAGACCTGAGAAAAAAATTGTTTCAATAGAAGATACAGCAGAATTAAGATTACCCCATCCTCATTGGATTCCAACTGTTGCTAGAACTTCTATTTCTATAGAAGGTAAAATTGGAGAAGTTGATATGTTTGATTTATTAAAAGAAAGTTTCAGACAAAGGCCAGAATATTTAATAGTCGGTGAAGTAAGGGGAAGAGAAGCATATATTTTATTCCAGCAAATAGCTACGGGTCATGCCAGTTTATCAACCATTCACTCAGAAAATATTGGAAGACTTATGGATAGATTAACTACAGCACCAATTTCATTACCAGCGCCTCTTATAGGAAGTTTAGATTTAATTGTTTTTCTCTCATTAGTAAGACATAGGAGAAAATCTGTGAGGAGGGTTACTGAAATTCTTGAAATGATAGAATACGATTCTAAAACCCAATCTCCAGTAGTAAATCAAGTTTTCAAATGGGATCCTATAAGTGATAAGATCAAAGTTGTTAACAAAAGTATAGTTTTGAAAAAAATTTCTGATATGACAGGATTAAGTGAAAAAGAATTGATAGAAGAGCTGAAAAGAAGAACTGTTGTTTTAAATTGGATGAAAGAAAAAAATGTCCTTGATTATATGGAGGTTAACAAAATTGTTAATGCATATTATAGTTCTCCTGGAAAACTTATAGCCACGATTATGGGTGAAATTTAGAATGGGTTTTTATGCCAGAACGGCTTTTAGGTTGTTTAGTAAGTTAAGTGAAAGTATTTCCTATTATTTTACCGAAACTAAAACAGATCTAAAAACGGCTAGATTTAAAATATCTTTGCAAGAATATCTGAGTACAGCATTGCTTTCATGTTTTATATTTTTTCTAGTTGGACTACCAGTTTTATCTTGTATATTTGTTTTTATTTTTGAAAAATTTGTGTTCAGTTTCGCGGCGGCTTTTGGTCTTTCAATTCTTTTGGCAGCATTACTTTTCTATGTTTTTTTAACATACCCTAAAATTATAATCAAAGAAAAGGCTAAAAAATTAGATAAAAATCTACCATTTGCTTCTTTATATTTATCAACAGTATCCGGGTCAAAATTGCCTTTGCATGAAGTCTTTAAAATTTTTTCTAAGTTTAGTGGATATAAAGCCATAACAGAGGAAGTTAACCTGATAAATCAAGATATGGAAATGTTTGGTTTTGATATAAATACTGCCATAGAAAGAGCCATTGAAAGATCTCCATCAAAAAATTTTAAAGAACTGCTCTGGGGTATACTTTCTACTATAATGGCCGGAGGAGATTTGGCTCTATATTTAAAAGAGAAATCAAAAACTTTCATTAGTGAATATAGAAGAACTCTCTATGAATATTCTCACACATTGTCACTTTACATAGAAGTCTATCTTACGGTTATTATTCTTGGTACAATATTTTTTACAATCCTGACTGCAATAATATCTGCAATAGGTGGAGCTGCGACCAATATAATTTTCCTCCAATTTGTCATGATTTTTTTACTTGTACCAGCAGTATCCGTACTTTTTATCATATTGATTAGGTCTACAACCCCAGGTGGTGAATGAGTTTGAAAATAAAACTTATACCAGAAATAAAAATTTTACTAATTTCATCAGTCATATCATTATCTCTTATATTAATTGCAATCATTAGTGAACCACTTCTTTTAAGTATTTGCGTATTTCTTTCAGTTTTTGTCATAGCAGGCCCACAGTTTTGGATAAGGTATAAAAAATTTGTAGAATTTAAGGAAATGGAAAGCAAATTTCCCGCTTTTCTAAGGGATTTAATAGAATCTATAAGAGCCGGAATGCCATTTCACCAAGCGATTATCACCACAAGTAAATTAAATTATGGTACGTTATCCAAAGAAATTAAAAAAATGTCCCAACAAATTAGTTGGGGGATGTCACTTGATAAAGTTCTAGATCAGTTTGCCGAGAGAGTTAAAAGAAGTAAAAGATTGGATACTGCTATAAAAATTATAAGAGAGTCTTATATTTCTGGAGGGAGTGTTGTTTCTGTTTTGGAATCAGTTGCTGATAGTACTACGATATTGGAAGATTCTGATAAGGAAAAAAGAAGTTTGTTAAGTCAATACACAGTTTTGATGTACGCGATTTCTTTAATTTTTATTGTGATAGTTGTCGTCATAAATAATCTTCTTATTCCGGTTTTTGAAATGTCTGCTGGTGGAGGAGAATATGTTACATTGGTAAATCCTTGTGAATCTTGCTCCGGTGTTGGTTGCAACATATGTTCATTGTTTGAATCAACTACTCGACATCTTTTTTCTACGATAGATACCTCATTAGACCCTTTATCTGTAAGAGGTCATTATCTATCTTTATTTTTCTTTACATGTTTGATTCAGGGTGCATGCAGTGGTTTGATCGCAGGTCAAATTAGTGAGAATTCGCTCGTAGCAGGATTGAAACATAGTTTGATCCTAGTTGCAATAGTACTTGGTACGTTTTTCCTCCTAGTTGGATTTGGAGTGATGTGAGTTTATGAAGGCCCAAATTTCAATTGAGTACATAATTTCTGTAATTGTTTTCATCTTATTTGCAACTTACATTTTTTTTAGGGTGATAGTATACCCTGCTGCTTATCTAAATGAAATTAACACTCAAAGACTTAAATCAGAAGCTTATCAAATATCCGAACTACTTGTAAACGATCCCGGAGAACCTTTAGACTGGAATACAGATACAGCATCTGCAAAAAGGGTTGGTTTATTGGATCATGCTCAAAACAAAACAAATTTTTTATCCATGGATAAAATTGCTGAGTTTAATAATACTTGTAAGACACATTATGATGAAATAAAGAGACTAATTAGTACAGATTATCAATTTTCAATTTTTTTAAACTCCAGTGGAACACCCCCTACTAGGTTAATTAATTGTTCATTTCCGGGAAGCGTCGTAAAACCTGTAAAGTTTGAAGTAAGCAGGATCGTTGCCTTTGATTCAACTTATGGTGAGTTAATTGTTGAGCTATGGTAAGAAAGGTCAAATTGCTTTAATAGAGATGATCACATCAGTGATAATATTATTTGTAAGCTTGGGTATTTTCTTTCCAGGGTTTTCTTATCATGATAGATGGAGTGAATCTTTAGTTCTTTTGAAAGGAAAGGATTTGATTTTAACGATTGACAGATTAGGCAAGGACAATCTTTATAATCTTTCATTTAACTTGACAGCATTGGAAGATTTTCTAAATCAAACAATTCCGATAAGCAAGACAGGTATTATTTCATGGTCAGAAACTGAGGGAACTTTTAAACCTACAATTTCTGTTGCTTGTAATTGTACTAATGTAACAATATCTGCTTTAAGATCATGGTTTACAAGATATGGAGAACCTTTTATAAGAGTTAACGACCGAAAAATAAAAATTGAGTTTTGGGACACAACTTTAGATTCGATTAAACCTGGAACAGATGTTTTGTTAATTTGGGGCTACAAGAACCTTTCAAAATATAAGCAAAATTTGCTAGATTATCTTGCTGAAGGAAATGGAATAGTTGAAATGTCCGACATAGGAATAGGCAAATTGGATGATGGTCATAAACAAATATTTGACCTTCAGTTTCAAAGAAGCACTGCTGGAGGGGACATAAGGGATGTGGCTGTTTATGATGAGTTTAGAAGAAAGCCAAATAATGCAAGTGATATAATTTATACTCCATGGAAATATTTTTATCATATACCAATACCATTACTTGCAACACAAACAACAGGGCCGATACCATCAGATCAAATTATTCCTAGGTCCTGCGGAGATATAGCAACAGGAAACTTTAGCATACAAGCCAATATAACTGGAGAAAATATTGGAGAACTTATAAACTATATGTTTTGGATTTGTGACTCTACCTATGTTTATTTTGACACAGATAGAGATCCAGATGGAAAACCAAATGTTGAGCTAGAAGAAGGATATAATTTTTACATACTAGATTATTATAACGAAACTCCTGACGAAGCAAGAAATTGGACATTCTATCTTAGTTATATAAATGGTCAAGAAGAAATTGGTGTATCTTTTAGATCTGAATATAAGTTCCATGATTTTATTAAAGTCGAATGGGGTTGTTCAGTTACAAACAAAAGCGGAAAAGCTAATCGTCCTGCTGGAAAATTCATCCCACCCGGATGGTGTAGAGGAAAAAAACCTTGGTCGGGCTATACCGTAGTTCTGCCTGGAAGTGATGATTATTACAAAATCCTTATCCAAGCAGACACAAAAACAAAACATAGAGAACCAATTCCAGGAGTTGTGTTGAACACAAATATAAGCAGAACAGCTTGGATATCAAACTTTACAGAAGAAGGGGTAGGAGACGATGAAAAGTTACTTTTGTTGTCACTTTTATTTTGGGCTTCAAATAAAGAAGCTGTTGGAGCTCTGGACATAAAAATTGGTTACACAACTTCGTACATAAATACTGTCAATATAGACATGTTTGAAATTTATAGATTTAATTTAGGTTTAGGATATCCTTACTAAACTATTTTAATCTAATTCCTTCCAAGTTTTTTGGTGCAACGGTCTCTATTCTAAATAACTGATGAATAGTCCTTGCCAAGTCCAAAACCTTTTGATTCTCGCCATGAATAACAATTACCTTATCAGGCTTTGCTGCTAATCTGTTAACAAAACTTAATAACTGGTTTCTATCCGAATGCCCCGATAACCCATCGATTGTAGCAACTTCCATCTGCAAATTTATAGATATCGTTTTTCCACCCTCCAATTTAACAGGAACTTCTTTCCAGCCTTTCTGAATCCTTCTACCCATAGTTCCTTCTGTTTGGTAGCCTACAAATATTAATGTATTGTTAGGATTTTCGGCCAAGGCTTGTAGATAACTTATTGCCGGTCCTCCTGTTAACATCCCAGAGGTTGAAATTATTACACAAGGTTTTTGCTCTAAAACCTTTTCTCTATCACTTGGAGAAGCAACTCTTTTGAATATTTCACTTTTAAAAGGATCTTGATTACTAAACACTTTTTTCTGTATGTTTCTAGACATATATTCCGGATAGGCAGTATAAATTCCTGTGGCGTCCCAAATCATTCCATCAATAAAAACTGGATATTGGAAGTTGTTCTCAACTAAAATTGTCATTATGTCCTGAGCTCGCTCAACTGCAAAAGAAGGAATTAAACAACCCCCATTTCTTTCCATCGTTCTGTTAATTATATTCATCAACTCATTTTCAGATTCTTGTCTTGGAGGTTTTATATCTTCTGCTCCCCCATAAGTTGATTCAAGAATTAAAGTTTCAACTCTTTGAAAATCTGTAAAAGCTTGATCAAGCAAAGGGGTCCTTCCATACTTCAAGTCAGAAGCATAGACGATATTATGTAGACCTTCTCCTATATGCAAATGAATTAAAGCCGAGCCCAAAACATGTCCAGCATTTTGGAAAGTTAATCTTACATCTGGAGCAACATCAGAAACTTCCCCATATTCCAAAGGAACAGAACGCTTAACAGCCTCTTTTACACCTTTTGCAGTAAAAATAGGATTAACAGCATTTCTCTGCATAACGTCTATATAATCCAACCAAAGCAAGGTTGCCAAGTCTATGGTTGGAGTGGTAAGGTATAAAGGACCAGAGTATCCTCTTTCATACAGGGTAGGAACAAAACCCAAATGATCTAAGTGTGAATGAGAAATTATTATCGCATCCAGCTCATTGTAGTCAAATTCTCTTGTATTCAAAATAGGATATGCTCCACTGTTAGTTCCTCCGGCATTCACCCCACAATCTATCAAAACTTTTGATTTTGGCGTCTCTACAAGGAAACAACTTCTTCCAACTTCTCTGCATGCACCTAAGCCAATAACTCTTATCCAATATCTACTGGTTATCCTTTCTGAAAAAATACTTTCGCCAATTTTATTCAAAAAATTTTTTCTAAATTTCACTTCTGTGTGTAGAACTTTCCTAATCCCATCTATTATGTCAGACTTAATTGGGGGCACTCTTTCAATTCTTGGAACCCAGAAACTTTCTGTTCGAACCCTTCTAAACGTTTCTCCACCCTTTCCAATAACCAGGCCAGGTTTTTCAGCTGCAATTATTACCAGACTTCTCTCAGGTTCAAAATAAATTTCTTTTATGTTCGCTTCAGGAGGAACAATTTCCATAATTTTTTGTCTTGTAGCTTCTTGTTCTAAGGAAAGATTATTTTCTGGTCTAATTTCAATTCTTTTTTTAAGTTGCCCCACCACCTGTCTTATCGTGTCTTCGTAAGTTTTAAAGAACTCTCTATCTTTTGTATAAACTATAATTTCAGATCCTTCTAATTCTATCCTGCTTATTGCTTCTTTTGGTAAAAGAGATTTTACTCTTTCAAGAATTTCCATTTTTTTCACTCAAGAGAATTCTTATTTCGAAATTTTTTCTAATTCATGTTTTGTTATTTTAATTCCTTCTTTTGTTATAACAGCAACATCAACAGCCTTTCCACCAGAAGCAACATCCCTTTCGGTAGCGGCCCTAATAGACTCTAAAGCCAATTTTGAGCCTTCATCAACTGAAATACCATTTTTATATTTATTTTCTAAAACACCTAAAGCAATTGGTGATCCAGATCCTGTTGAGAAGAATTTTCTTTCTTCTTCTGCAGCACCAACCGCGTCCATGGTAAAAATTGAAGGACCAGAAGTATCATAGCCAGCAAGGATTAACTGAACTAGAAAAGGAAACATCCTACTTCCTTGCAAAATGTTTGAAAGCAAGGTTGTGGCCCCTTTTACAGAAATTTTTCTTTTATTTTGAATTGAGAAAAGTTTTAGTTCAGCTTTCATATATCTGACCAGGGTTTGGCAATCACCCACACCCCCCGCAATTGTTAATGCAATATGATCTTCTATCGGTAAGATTTTCTCAGACTCTTTTGAAGCAACCAAATAACCCATAATAGATCTTTTTTCTGCAGCCAGAATCACTCCATCCTTACAAATTAAAGCTACAGTTGTGGTTCCTGTTTTTCTTATTTCTTTTTCATCAAGCTTCAAATCCATTACCTCAAGGACCAGATAAAATTAATTATGTCATTATACTTAAATATGTTTTGGTCAATCAATACGCCTTTGCAAAATAAACAACTTCTTTAGCTTTTTTATTACAGTAAATACAATCAGAAAATATTTTTTCCTTTTCAAACGGAATATTTCTGATAGTAGCCCCAGTTTCTTCTTTAATTTTTTCTTCGCATTTTGAATCTGAACACCAACAAGCTCTTATAAACCCCTTTTTGTTTTTTAAAACCTTTTTAAACTCTTCATAAGTTTTAACTGTACTAATATTTTCTTCTAGTAACTTTTTTGCTTTATTGAAAAGGTTTTTTTGAATGTTTTCTAGTAACTGTTTTGTTTTTTTTAACAATTCACTTTCTTTAACGGTAACTTTTTCTGGAATATCTCTTCTAACCATTACAACTTGCTTTTCTTGAACATCTTTTGGACCGATTTCAATTCTAATTGGCATACCTTTTAATTCCCATTCGTTAAACTTCCAACCAGGAGTATAACCTTCTCTATCGTCTAGAATAACGGACAAATTTTCTTTTTCCAAAATTTCTTTTACTTCTTTAGCTTTTTTAAGAACTTTGTCTTTTTCAACTTTCTTATAAAATATTGGAACTATTACAACATGAGCATAAGCTATTCTTGGTGGAAGAACCAATCCTTTATTATCACTGTGAGTCATCACAATAGACCCTATAAGCCTGGAAGAAACTCCCCAAGAGGTTTGCCAAACATATTTTTCTTTTCCATTTTCATCCAAAAATTTAATACCAAAAACTTTGGAGAAATTTTGTCCTAGTTGATGAGTGGTTCCTAGTTGGATAGCATCACCATCCGGCATTATCGCTTCTAGGGCAAATGTATGCAAAGCTCCAGCGAATTTTTCTCTTTCAGTTTTTCTTCCAATCAAAACTGGAATACTCAGATAATTTTCCATCAAGTCTCTATAAACTTCAAGCATTTCCATAGCTTCTTTATCTGCTTCTTCTTTTGTTTTATGTACAGTATGCCCCTCTTGCCATAGGAATTCAGTAGTCCTAACAAAAAGCTTTGTTGCGGACTCCCAACGGACAATATTACACCACTGGTTAATTTTTAAGGGCAAATCTCTATGGCTTCTTATCCAATTGCTAAAAGCTACATACATTATTGTTTCACTTGTTGGTCTAATGGCAAGCCTTTCCCCAAGCTTTTTTTCTCCACCTTGGGTGACCCATGCACACTCATGAGCAAATCCAGAAAAATGCTCAGCTTCTTTCTTTAGAAAACTTTCAGGAATAAACTGAGGAAAATAAACGTTCCTTACGCCACGAGCTTTGATTTTTTGATCTAAAGCTTTCATTATGTTTTCCCATATAGCATAGCCATTTGGCCTAAAAACCATACATCCTTGAACTGGAGCATAGTCGGCTAACTCAGACTTTAGAACAATTTGATTATACCACTTAGAAAAGTTTTCAGACTTTTTAAATGTAATACCTTCTTGTTTAGCCATAATAAAATGTTAGTTTTCGATAGAATTTAAATAAATTTAATTTAAATAGTTAGTAATAGTATGAGAATTGCGATTCTTTCTGACTTCCATTTTGGGGTTTCTTCCCGACTAGAATTGGAAGAAGATAGCTTTGAACAGGCAGAAGAAGCCATGGAAAAGGCATTGGACTCTGATTTGATTTTATTAATCGGTGATATTTTTGATTCTAGATTTCCTAAAACTTCTATTTGGGCAAAGGCGATAAAAATTTTAGTTAAACCTTTATTGAAGGAAAGTAATGTAAAATTTTTGGAATCTTCAAAAGAGTTAAGGAAAATTTCCAAAAGAACTTTAAAACATTTACCAGTAATAGCGATTCATGGCACACATGAAAGAAGAGCGAAAGATGAAATAAATGTGATCCAAGCTCTAGAAAATGCAGGAATTTTAATTCATTTGCATTGTCAAACAATTGTTTTTGAGAAAGATGGAAAAAGAGTTGCAATCCATGGAATGTCGGGGGTACCGGAAAGGTTTGCAAAAGACGTTTTATACTCTTGGAATCCTAAACCGATGCCAAATTGTTTCAATATTTTACTTTTACATCAGAGCATCGAGCCTTATGTTTACTCTCCTTTAGAACCACCTACTCTGAATTTATCTAATCTACCAAAAGGTTTTGATTTAATTGTCGATGGACATATACACGGTCATTCAATAGAAAAAATTGATGATTCAATTTTAGTTATTCCTGGAAGCACAATTGTAACTCAATTAGAAAAAAATGAGGCAGAAACAGAAAAGGGTTTTGTTAAAGTCGAGCTTAACGAAAAACCAAAAATTGATTTTATTCCTTTAGAAAGAAATAGAAAATTCTTTTATGAAGAAATTAAACTTGAAAAAAAATTATCTCTTAGAGAACAGATAGAAAAAAAATTAAAAGAAATAATCTATGTGAAAAATTTACCTAAACCACCGTTAATTAAATTAAAAATAGTTGGAAAGGAGACAGAAGTGTCTGATCAGGAGTTAAGATACATAGAAAGAAAATATTCGGGAAAAGCGCTTATAGGTTTTGTTAAAGAATTAGAATCTCCAGAAATTACTCAAAAAATAGAATTCTTAAGAAATTTGAGAGAACAAAAATTATCTACAGAAGAGATTGGTCTAGGATTATTGAAGAAAAACCTAGAAGAATTGAAATTCAACTCAATATTTGATTATGATAATACTTTTAAATTGTTAAGTGATGGTGAGATAGAAAAGGTTTTCAATATTTTGCTTGTTGAGCAATCCACTTTAACCCAAGTCTTAAAGAAACCTTTGATTGAAAAGTGAAAAAAAAATGATAACAAAACTTAGACTAAAAAATTGGCGTTCTCATTTAGATTCAGAATTTGATTTTTCTATTGGCACAAATGCTTTACTAGGGCACATGGGATCTGGTAAGACAACCTGTTTGGATGCAATTTCTTTTGGGCTATTTGGAACTTTTCCTATTCTACAAACAAGAAAATTAAAACTTGATGATGTGATAATGAAGAAACCAATAGAAAAAAATAAAGCTGAAGTTGAAATTAATTTCCAGGTTAATGGGACAGTATATTCTGTTAAAAGGGTTATTGAAAAGGGTAAGGGCACAACCTATTCTGAAATAAGGCAAAATGGAAAATTGTTAGAGGCTCCAAATTCTCAAAGAGTTACAGAAATAGTTGAAAAGATTTTAAAAGTTGATTTTGATTTGTTTAGCAAGGCAATTTATTCTGAGCAAAATGCATTGGACTATTTTCTTACAATTCCCAAAGGACAAAGAATGAGAAAAATCGATGATTTGTTGATGATAGATAGATTTGAAAAGGCCAGAGCCAATACAGTTACCCTAACTAACAGAATTATTGAAAGAAAACTTGCGAAGCAAAGCACAATAAAAAAAATTGATTTGGATGAATTGCAAAAAAATATTTCTGAATTTAAAAATTCTTTAGAAAAATCTCTTAGGGAGAAGGAGTCGTTCCAAAAAGATTTGGAGGAAGCTACAATTGAAAAAGTTAGGCTGGAAAAAGAAGTTTCCGAATTAAAGAAGATAAAAGAAGAACTGGAATTTT
>JAUWXZ010000047.1 GCA_030616125.1 Candidatus Aenigmatarchaeota archaeon | reverse complement strand
TACTCTTCAAAAGTTTTGGTTGTAATATCAAACATTCCAATCTTAAACTTATCTCTTTCAGTAAACCACAAATTTCCATTCGGATCTATGGTCAATCCCCACAAAGTAATATATTCCTCTGTTCCCCTAACAAAATATTCTTCGTATGTAAGTGTTTTTATGTTAATAGCAAAAATAGATCCTCTCCAATAAGAAACTACATAGACCGTCTCAACACCATCGTACTTAATATCTAAAGGCATGCTTTCCTCAGGTAAATCTAAATATTCTACCGCTACTTGGGCTCTAACTATTTGTAAAATTGCTAAGGCAGAAACAACAAATGTTATTAAAAAAATAGTTTTTCTCAAATTTCTCATAATAATCATAAGCGTTAAAAATTTAAATTCTTACTTTCCTCAATATTACAACTAGTGGGAATTAACTTTTTAACATGTAGAACTTTTCTTTTCCAACTATTATCGGTTCAATAATTCCTAAAGACTCCATTTGCTTAAAATATTCATTACACCTTGTTCTTGATAAATTCATTAGCTGAGCAAGTTGAGAGGAAGATAGTTTATTGTGCTTTTGTAACAATTCAGTAATTTTTTCAATTCTTTTGAATTCAACTTGAGTCGGTTTTTCTTCTATTAGTCTTTCTTCTAATACTCTTATCACAGATTTTGTTTTTGCCAATTCTCTTATTTCTGAAACAATTTTTTCGATAATATCTTCACTACTTTGAACTTCTTGTTTAAACTTTTCTTCTGTTAAAGCTTTTTCTGGCAATCTTTCTTTTATTATTCTTTCTATTTCTGCTAGTCTAAACTGTAGTTGATCGATTCTTTCTTTTAAATCTCTTAAGATTTCTAAGCCAGCTCCTGCTACAAGGATATGCTGAGGTTCTATTTCTTGGGTTTTTGTTTTTTCTGCGTTCTCTTGAGATTTCAATTTATGAAAAAGATTAGCCATAATAATTAATTTGATTTTTATGGTATAAACATTTTAGAATTATCAAAAAATCTAAATCGACTGTTTCGACAAAAGAATCGACAAAAGGAAACTGTTACTTTAAGTAGAATTAAGCTGTAATTACTTTGGAATTCCTTTTGTTATGATTAATTTATACCTGCATACAGACAGATTTTGAATGGAAACTGACTAGGACCAAAGAGATTTTGATTAAATCGACAGTTTCCCGATAAAATTGATTATCTTAAAAGATTTTTTGACTTGCTAAAGAGATTTTTGGGCAAAATTGAATCTTTTTTTAAGGAAAGGAGCAATTAATTTTCTCTGTGAATTAAACAAACCAATTAAAACCCTTCTCTCCCTCATTTCTTCTCTTTTTAAGCGGAATTCCTTAAATACTTCGACATAAAGGTATACATAAAGGACAAGAAATGGAAAACCAAATTGAAAAGAAGATAATTCAAATACTTCGCAAAAATCCAGAAGGATTGACCATAGTTGATATAGCCAAGAGACTAAAAATCCACAGGCATACTGTTTCAAAGTATATTTATGGCTTAGCCAGAGCCGGAATAGTCTATCAGAGAAGAATTGGCGTTGTTTCTATTTGTTATCTTAAAGAAAGGTTTGTCGAAGAAATCAGAGAAAGGGACTCAATAGAGAAACTAAAGAGGTTATTGGAATGAGAAAAAAATTCAAAAAAAGCTATAAGGGATTAATTATACTCGTTGTTCTTCTATTCTTTTTTTCAGCATTTTTATTAGCACCTTTAACTGAAGAAAAAATACCAGAAACAGAAGAAGTCTGGGTTTTGGAGGGAAGCTTTGGTAAATTAATACTCCACAAAAATTTAACTATAGAAGCACCTTTCTATTCTTCTGTTATCGAACTGGAAGGTGTAACAGAATTTGCTCCAAAAGTTTTAAGAGAAGATGGCACGACTACAATAAAATTTTCATCCAGCCAGGCAAGCATTGATCTGATCTTTAGGAAGAATAACAATATAGCAAAACTCGCTATTTCTGTGACTGAGCCGAAAAAATTGAAAATTATAATAATTCCAAAAGCTGGAATAAGCTATGAAGTTGAGAAAAATGAAATTGATTTCAAGCTCAATGGCACAACAGTTGCAAAGTATTTGATCAATTATGGCATATCTGATGATATTGTCTATAATCTCAATACAGGAGAAGAAGGAATAGACGTTGAATACAGTTTAAAACCTTCTTCTGTCTTTGATCCTTTCTTTGAACTTGCTCTGGCTCAAGAAACAGATGAAACAGTTTTTATCAATTTAGCTACAGATAAAGAGCCCTATTTCCTAGGGGAAGAAGTTAAAGTTTTTGGCACTTGTTTATTCAATTCTTCAGCTTGTGAAAAAGTCAATCTTAAATGGTATTACCCAGATACAACCACTTTGTTCAGAGAAACAGAAGCTATTCCTGATTCAGAAGGAAATTATGAAGACGATTATACTTTAGCTTTGGAAGATCCTGCTGGTTTGTACCGAGTAGAAGCAGAAGGAATTTCTGGAAATGAAAGTTTAACAGTTCAAAAGGTTTTTGAGGTAAAAGAAATTCCAGTGCCTTACATCACTATTGCTACAGACAAAAATTCTTATGAGTTAGTAGAAAATGTTTTAGTTTCTGGCTGGTATGGTTTAACAAATGATACCGCTTTGCAAGGAAATGTTACTGTAAGTATTTATTATCCAAATTCTAGTCTAGCTCAGGAAACAATTGTTCTTGCTGATGGAGCTTATAGTGATAGTTTTGATTTGAATTTAGATTATTCAGTTGGGAGCTATTCTGTTAGTGTTTCTGTTGATGATTTGACAAATTCAACAAGCTTTGAAGTCATTGAGATAATACCTCCTGAAGAAGAAACAAATGAAACCTTCATCACTTTGAATTTTGACAAAGAACTTTACTATCTAGGCGATACTGTAAATATCAATGGAAAGTGTTTGTTCAATGACAATTCTTGTGAGCTTGTTGATATAAAATGGTTTGATCCAAGTTTAACCTTAATTAAACAAACGAATGCAAGTAGCGAATTTTCTGATAACTATACTTTAGGATTAAATGATTCTTTAGGAAATTATTCTATCGAAGTTGTTGGTTATTATCAAAATAATACAATCCAAAATTCAAGTAGTTTTTCTGTTATTGAAGAAATACCTCCAGAAAATATTACTGAAGATACAGAACCCCCAAGCATTGGTTTTATCAATCCAACACCTGATGATGAAAGTATTGTTTCTAATAATTGGATTTTTGTTAATGTTTCTTTGAGTGAAGAAGGATATGCAACACTTGAATGGAATAGTACAAATGAAACAATGCTTGGCTCAGGAACAAACTTTTACTTTAACAAAACTAGCTTAGTGAATGGAACTTACTTTTACAAAGTTTTTGGCAAGGATTTAGCAGAAAATTGGAATGTTTCTGAACCAAGGACTGTAACAGTTTCTATTACCGAGGAAATAATTCCAGAAATAATTCCAGAAGTTCCGCCCGAAGTTGTTTATAACCAAACAACAATTCTTGCTCAAGCAGAACCAAATCCTGTTTTGGTTAATCAGACAACAACTCTTTATTGCGATTATAGAAATGCGAGTAGCAATGAAGAAATTTTAGATGCAAATGTTTACTTTGCCATTGATACAGAAAATTTCACTGTAAACTTTAATTCTTCTTCAAGTAGGTACGAACATGTTTACAATTCTACTTCAGTAGGAACAAAAACCGTTTATTGCTATGCAAGCAAAGAAGGATTTGAAAGCAATTCAACAAGTTTTAAGTTAAGGTCACGTAGAAAATTCACAATAAAAGTGGAGGTAAAGGATAAAGAGGGAAGGAAGATTGGAAGAGCTGTACTGTCAAATCTTACTTACAGGCTTCCTTTGTCTGAAAAAGAAGTCGAGGCAGGAGAGTATGACTTAGAGATAGAGGTTTCTGATAAGCTTTACACAAAACTCAATAATTTTCTAATAACAGAAGATATAGCCATCTCAGCTCAGTTGGATGATTATACTGGTAATCCGCCTAGTGGTGGGCAAATAGTTACACCAGTGTTTGCTCTAAATAATACTGGCTTAGAGTTTGATCAGGTTAGCATCAATTTGGTGAAATATGAAGATGTGAACAGGATTTGTTATTGTTCTGATTGGAATTTTGAAGAATTTAACTGCGATTCTTGGCAATGCTTACCTCTTTCAGATTATTCTGGAGATCAAAATTCTACTCATCTATGGTTTACTGTTAGTAATTTTACTGCATATGCTGGAGGAGCTGGCTATAATGCCAATTTAACTGTATGGGATGATACTGATCCAGAAGGTGGAAATAAAGTAAAATATGTTGATGACCAAGTTTATTTCTTTGCAAACTATACAAATTCCACTAGCGGAGAAAGTATTAATGGAACAGGCGTTTATTGCAATATAAGTTTTAATTTATCTGGGAATTGGACCTCTTGGGTTGATATGTATTTTAACTCTTCTTCCTTGCTTTACGAACATAACAGAAGCTTTAGTTCT
>JAUWXZ010000075.1 GCA_030616125.1 Candidatus Aenigmatarchaeota archaeon | reverse complement strand
AGAAGCTGAAAATAAAATGAAATATTCCCCAATACTTCAATTACCCTTAGAATTAGCCATCATCGAATCTTGCGGGGTCGTCTAATGGTAGGACAGGTCCCCTTGGAGGATCTGATCTTGGTTCGAGTCCAAGCCCCGCAGTAAATACAAAAAATCGCCAAGGAGGCGGTTTTTTGGTAGAATGAGAATATGAATAGATTTAAATGAGTCTGTTTTGATGTAGATGGAACTTTAATTGATGGAATTTCATGGTTTCTGTTGACAAAAGGTTTAAATTGTTCAATTCAGAACCATATTGACATTTTTTATCGTGCTAAAAAAGGAGAAATATCTTTTCTTGAAGGAGAAAGAATGTTAACTAAAATATATCAAGAAAGTGGTAATGCTACAAAGGAATTTATTAGAAAGGTTTTTTCTAAGACTGAACCAAGGCATGAAGCTAAAGAATTGATTTCTTATTGTAAAAAGAAAGGATACAAAATCTATCTCATTTCAGGGGCAATTGATATATATGTAGAGGAAATAGCTAAGAAATTAAAAGTAGATGGTTTCTATGCTAATTCTTCTTTAGAATTTGATAAGGAAGGCGTTCTTAGTAAGATTCATTACAGAGATAATCAGGGAGAAATTAAAGTAGAACAGTTAAGAGAACTAATAGAAAAACTTAGAATAAAAATGGATGAAGTTGTTTTTGTTGGAGATAGTGAAAATGACATAGAGATTTTTAAAGAAACCGGACACGGAGTTGCTGTTAATTCTTCAAGTGAGGAACTAAAAAGTGTTGCCTGGAAAAATATATCCTCACTAGAGCAAATTAAAGATATTTTATAGCCGAAAAGCCTATTATTAAGTAGGCTTTTTTATTCAAATCTCTATCAAACAGGTTCTAACATCGTCCAGGCCCCGCAACAAACTAAGTTCAAAAAATTGCCAAAAGGGCGTTTTTTGATAGGATAGAAATATAATACCATGGAAAAGGCAGCTTTAGGTTTTTTAATCAGAAAGAATAAAAGGAGCAAGGAATTACTTTTAGCTATAAAGAAAAAAGGCTTTGGTAGCGGAAAATGGAATGGGGTGGGAGGAAGATTTAATCCCTCCAAAGACAAGGATGTTTTTAATACGGTGTCCCGAGAAATTAAAGAAGAAATTGGGATTAAAGCACTAGATATCAAAAAAGTAGCTATTTTAGATTTTTATCATCCCTACCTGCGGGATAGAAGAAAGAAATCCTGGCAGGTTCACGTTTTCTTAATCACAGACTGGGAGGGAAGACCACAAGAATCTAATGAAATGAAACCAAAATGGTTTAAAGTCACTAAAATCCCTTTCAATAGAATGTGGTTAGACCGTAAATTCTGGCTTCCAAGAGTTTTAAAAGGTGAAAAGATAAGAGCTAAATTTTGGTATGAAAATGATGAAGCCATCGGTTCTTACGAGATTTCAAAAGAGAAAGATAAAATTTCTTGAAAACAGGTTCTAACGTCGTCTACGACCCGCAGTACTTCATTTTTGAACTTAAATTTCACCACCCCGTCGTGGACGGTTAGAACTTTTTGTTGCTTTTTGGTAGGATAAAAATATGATCATCAAAGAAGTGGTTCAAATAGGCAATCCTTTATTAAGTCAAAAATCTAAAAAAGTTAAAGGATTAACTTCAGAAAAAACACAAAAAGTCGTTAGGAACCTTATTGATTCAATGCATTATCACGGTTTGGTCGGAATGGCAGCCTCTCAAATAGGAGAGAAGTTTAGAATCTTCGTAACAGAAATAAGGAAAACTCCATATAGAAATCCAAAAGATATTGATAAGCTTAGGGTTTATATAAATCCTAAAATAGTATGGTTCTCTAAAAAAGAGGTCATCTCTTATGAGGGATGTGGAAGTGTTGCTTACGCAAAATTCTTTGCACTAGTCAAAAGACCAAAAAAAGTAGTTATTGAGGCTCTTAATGACAAAGGAATTAAATTTAAGTTAAATGCAGATAGATTGCTTAGCAGGGTGATTCAACACGAGTATGACCATCTGAATGGGATTGAGTTTACGGAAAAGATAACCGATATTAAGAAAAGTATGAGTTTGGAAGAATACAAGAAAAGAATTGTTTCTAAGAAGCGTTGAGCTTTGGAATATATACATATTCGTCTAATCTCTGAAATATGGTTCTAACGTTGTCCACGATGGTCAGCCATCACGTGCTAAGTTAGGTGACCGAGACACCTATAATTTTGCCCGAGATTTGTTGTCTCGGGTTTTGTTATGGTAAAATAATATAAAAGGCCGAGAGATAATAAAATTTAATAAATTTTAAAAAATAAAATGTTGGATTTTAAAAAAATACCCTGGCCTGTTTATCTTCGATTAATACTGGGGATTGCAGGAATTGGGGGCGGCTTACATAATTTAATTGACCCAATTGGATTTATTGAAAGAATGAAGGGGTTTGCGGTTACCACTCCTTTTATTTGGTACGGAGATTTATTGAATAATATTTTTGTTCCTAACGCAACTTTGGTAGTCTATTCGCTAGCCGCAATTACTATCTTTGGTGGAATTCTCTTAATTTTCGGATTGTTTATTAATTTAGGCTGTCTTCTAGGAATACCGGTTTGTCTTCATTTCATTTTTTCCGCCCCGCTTCAAGCTATAATTAATGTTCCATTAATGATTGCTTTACTGATAGTTCTTTTCTCAAAGAGAAGCAGAAGGTATAGCTTAGATGAAAAAATTTTTAAGAAATTTCAAAAAAGCTAGTTAAGTTGATTAAACAGGTTCTAACGTCGTCTACGACCCGCAGC
>JAUWXZ010000012.1 GCA_030616125.1 Candidatus Aenigmatarchaeota archaeon | reverse complement strand
AGGAAAGAGAGATGAACGGTAAGTCAAGAAAAATGAGTGCCGGAATGATGGGAGGACCGGCAGATCTTTACGAAAGTGTTGGCTAAGATTTTTTTATTAACTCTGATTCTTTTTCTGCATCAAAAATTACTTTTCTAGTCTTTTCTATTGCATCGATATTGACTGAAATACTTGTGATTCCGTACTTAATCAAAAACTTAATAATTTCTGGCCTATTACTAGGAGCCTCTCCACAGATCGAAGATTCAACTTTGTATTTATTACAAACTCGAATAACATTTTCCATTAGTTTAAGCATAGCAGGATGCAACTCATTAAAAAGACCTGAAATTTTTGCATTATTTCTGTCTACACCTAAAGTAGTCTGGGTTAAATCATTAGAACCGATAGAAGCGAAATCAATTCCTTCTTTACAAAAATCTTCTATTGATATCGCTGCACTGGGAACTTCAACCATTATTCCAATCTTAACACTCTCGGGTAATTCAACTTCTTTTGCTATTTTTTTTGCTTTTCTAAATTCTTCAACAGAAATTATAAAAGGCAGCATCACATGAGTATTTGTTAAACCTTCTTCATGTAGAATCTTAATTGCTTCAAACTCAGTTTTTAATAACTTGGGCTCATCCAAGCTTCTTCTGATACCATGCCATCCCAACATTGGATTCGCTTCTTGTACTTCGGCCTTTCCATCTTGTAGATTCCTAAATTCATCACTTCTTGCATCCAGAGTACGAATCCAAACTGGTTTAGGATAAAATACTTTAGCAATTGGTCTGATAACATCAAGCAAAATCTTAATGTATTCTTCTTTCTTTTCCTCTCCAATTAGTTTAGCAGGATGAACTCCAGAGTTAATAATCGCATGCTCAATCCTTAGAAGCCCAACCCCATCTGTTTTTTTAACTATTTCTTCCAAATTTTTTGGAAAAGCAATGTTGACTTTTATTTTTGTAGTTGTTTTCAAACCAATTGGAACTTCAATCTTTGGTTTTTCTATTTCAACCTTTCCTGAATATATCAAACCTTTGTAGGAATCTAGAGTTATGAGTTGCCCATCCTTAAACATTTTAGTTCCATCCCTTGTCCCAACAATACATGGTATGTTCATCTCTCTCGATACTATTGCCGCATGGCAGGTTGTAGAGCCTTCATCAGTAATTATTGCAGCACACTTGCTCATAGTTGGAACTAAATCAGGAGAAGTCATTCTTGTTACCAGTATATCTCCAGACTTAACTTTGCTTATGTCTTCCAGATCATGAATGATCCTCACTTTACCTGTAACCACCCCAGGAGAAACTCCTATTCCTTTTAGAATTGGTTCTGCTTTTATTATAATTTTTTCTTTTTTTGCTTCAGTTGTTATCGCTCTGGTCTGAAGTATGTAAATTCTGTTTTTTTCTATAGCAAACTCTATATCTTGACCTCTTTTATAATGATTTTCTAATATCAAAGAATAATTTAAAAGTTTAAGAATTTCCCCTTCTGTCAATACTTGTTCATTAATTTTATTTCTTGGAACTGAAATTTCGATAGTCCTGTCACTTGCATAATCTCTTATTCTCATCCTTCCTTTTCTTCCAATTTTTTTCTCGAGAATTTCTCCCTTTTTTGAAACTATGTAGCTATCTGGTTGAACTGCCCCAGAAACCAACATTTCTCCCAAACCCCAGGTGGATTCTATTATAACCACATCCTCTCCAGTAGCCGGATTTATGGTAAATATCACTCCAGATTTTTCTGAATTTACCATTTTCTGCACAATGAGTGCAATGCTTGAATGCTTAAACCCATGTTTTATACGATAGAAAATTGCCCTTGATTCATACAAACTGGCCCAACATTTCTTTACAGAATCTAGCAATTCCTTTATTCCTTTAACATTAAGAAAAGTTGCAAATTGTCCTGCAAAGCTCGCCGATGGAAGATCCTCGCTTGTAGCTGAGCTTCTAACAGAAACTATTGCCAAATCTCTTCCAGCAGAAATTAATTTTAAAGCTTCTTCCGATACAATTTTATTCGAATAAGACAAAGCCTTATAGGTTTCTGTTATTTCTGATTTAATTGGATAGGGAATTTCTTGTGCAAGAATTGAGTCTTTGATTTTTTTTGAGGTTTCTAACAACTGGGAAGTGTTTTCAACGTCACATTCTTCCAATAATTCTTTTATCTGACTCCTAATCCCGCTTACCTCAAGAAATTTGTTAAAGGCTTTCGTTGTAATAACAAAAGCTTCAGGAACAGGAAGTCCAATTTTTACCATTTCTCCAAGATTAGCAGCTTTTCCTCCTCCTATATTCCCAGAATCTTTTGAAAGTTGATCAAGCCAAAGCATATATTCCATAACTTAATGTTCGTTTTCTTTGTAAAAAAGTTTATTTGCAGAAATTAATCACTCTTCCATTTTAATTTTTATGGGAACCGGAAGTTTTGATCCAAATTTTTTTAAGGCTATCTTGCCGATTTCTACATTTTCTTTGTTTATTCTCAGTTGAATCAATTTTTGATTTTCTTTCACTTGGATTGCAGTGTTAGAAGGTTTACCAAAAGACTGTCTCATCCCCTGTGAATATCTATCTGCTCCTGCTCCAGTTGCTATTGGCTTTTCTCTGAGCACATGATGAGGAAAAGCTAAAATTTTCATGAAATAGTTTGTCCCAATTTTTGATTCTAAAAATTTATTAGCAACAATTCTTCCAGCTTCTAAAGCATTATCTCTTATTTGCACTGGTCTTTTAACCAAAAGATATAAAATTGTATCAAATTCTGCTTGTAGATTTCCCATTTCAAACTGATGGGTTTTTCGGAATGGGACTCCAACCACGTAACTTTTTCTGGGGACTTTTTTTGATACTCTGGTGTAAGGTCTCTCTTTTCTTCTTGTAGTTCTTCCAGGCCTTAGAGCCATTTTAATCAAAGTAATTGTAGTTTAATTATTTTTAAAGTTTTTGTTTTTGTTAAACCAGAAAATATTTAATCACCACTCAAATATCGAGTTGATGGAGTTTAAATACCCTGAAAGTTCAAAAAATAATATAAAAATGGAGGTGGATAAATGGCATTGGTTGTTAAATCTGCTGTCAGAAAATCATTAAAAGGTATGAGAGCTGGTGGAGATTTCTGGAAAGGCTTAGATAAACATGTTGCAGAAGATATTGGATGTGCTATTGCTCGAGCTAAAGCTAACAAGAGAAAAACTCTAAAAGCTTGCGACTTATAAAATTTTCAATTTTTGGTTAGAATGAAAGTAATTGGACTTACAGGCACTATTGGCTCTGGAAAAGAAATAGCTAAAGAATTTTTTACAAAAAAACTCAATTGCTATTGTGTTACTCTTTCTGATGTTATTAGAGGGGAGTTAGAAAGAAAAAAATCTAATTTTAACAGGAAAATGCTTCAAGACATGGGAAATGAGCTTAGAAAAGAATATGGTGCACACATACTTGCAAAGCTCGCGATAGAGTATTTGCCAAGGGAAAAAGAATTTACAATAATTGATGGAATAAGAAATCCTGCTGAAGCTGAATTCTTAAGAAAAAAATTTGGTAAAAATTTTGTCTGGATTGGTATAGATGCTCCACAAGAAATTAGATTTGAAAGAACAGCAAAAAGAGGACAGCATAATGATCCAAAAACATTTGAAGAGTTTACCATTTTAGATGAAAGGGATCAAGGTAAAAATGAAGCTGAATATGGACAACAAGTAAAAAAGTGTATAGAGCGAGTGGATTTTGTTTTAATAAACGATGGCACTATAGAAGACTTTAAAAACAAACTAAGCAAACTTCCAATTTTCACTTAAATTCCAAAACTAAACCAATCAAGGAATGGTCTTTTCTTTTCGTTCTTTTCTCTTTCTTCCCTTTCCTTGACCAGTTTGATTATTTTTTTAATTTGTTCTTCTGCTTCTTTTACTGCTTTTTCATCATTTCCTACACCACAGGTATTACCAACACCCACTATAATTATATCTCCTTTTTGTTTTGTTCCAGAAATGTTTTCTTCAACTATATCTAAGACTTTTGGAATAGAATTTAGAACTTCTTTTCTCATCGGCATAAATGCTTCTTCAGGAGACATTTTAATAACAATTGAATCCAAAGGAATTTCTTTTTCGGTAGCAATGTTTTCTATATAAGTTCTATCTACCCCAACACCACCAATTGCTACACCAATTCCTTCAGCAATAGAACCAGTTTTTTCTCCTTCCAATTTCCCAGCAGCGTCTATGGTTATAATTTTTGCAATTTTTTTCTTTTTAACCAACTTCTCTACTGCCCTTCCAAGTTTTCCTAACCTTCCCCCTGGACCCCTTGCTTTTATTATAAAAACATTTTTTCCTTTGATTTTTTTTCTTGCAAGCAAAGTATCTTCCTCTATTTCTATTGTTTTTGATTTACCGATTAAATGAGCTCCTGCTAAAGAACCAGTAGAATCACCAATCGGCCAGCCATTGGTTAAAGCCTCTGTAGCATTGAGTAAAGCCTTAGCTATCCTTTGAATCAAAGGTAATTGCATTTGAAGGAGCATTGCCAGTTGTAGGTTCTTTGTTTTTTTTATCAACTCAACATAATGTCTTACAATTTTTGAAATTTGATTTAGAGAAATTGCCCCTGACAAACCCATCGTAAAATTCGCTTGAGACTCTGTGTTCAGATGAGGAGCAACTCGTCTTGCAAAGTATTTGAATTTTTTTTCTGACAAAGTTATCACATGTTCTATTTTTCTTACAATTCCATAAGGATCTAGACTTACTGGCTCAATAATAAAAAACTCAAGAAAATTACTTATTGCTTCTTTTAATTTTCTAGAAGGGTTTTTAGATACTTTTTTTATAACAATTTTTTTGCCACTTGTTGTCAGACCTTCCAGCATTCTAACAGTCTGGTCCAGCCTCCAGATTATTGAACTAACCATCAATTTTGGGTAGAAAAACATTAGTACGAAAAAGAAAAGAATCCAAATTATGGTTCCGTATCCTAATTCAATAATTTACCACCTTTAAAAAGTTACGCTTTCATAAATATATTGTTAGAGGATTTATAAACTTTTGGGTAAGAAGATGATATGGGAAAGTTTAAAAATAATATTGGCTGTTGTCATAATTATCGGTTTGGTTGGTTTGCTTTTTGGTACTGAATATGGAAGAAAGTTTCTGGATCTTCTAAAACTTGGTGCAGGAAAAATTGTTTCTGGCCTCTCTAGTTTGTTAAAAATTTCTAAACCGAAGACTGAAGGTTATCTGCCGATGGTTTTAAGTGCAGAGAAAGAATCTTTCTATGGAAAAGAATTTACAGTCACAGATTCGACTTTAGATGTTAAGGGAATTTGTCTGGAACTAAAAATAAACAAAGCAGGTATACCTATCTCTGAATGTGAAGTTAGTTTTTCTAGTGGAAATGGAATTTTAAGTTATTTGAATGGAAATGTCCAAGGCTCATTGGACGCAACTGGAATTGCGATTAACACTCTTCCGGTTGAACAAGCTAAAATAGATTTTAAAATAACGCCAACTGAATTTTTCTTTAGTGGAATTAAGGAAGAAGAAATTTCTGTTTTTGTTAAAAGTGGGGAATTAAAATTATCAAATCCTGACGGAACACCAAAATGTACCATACCACTTAAAAATAAAATTACAAAGATATCTGATTTTAGCGGGGGTTTGGAGCTTAAGGATGATTCTGCATTCTTAAAAGGAACTGCAGTTTTTAAAGAGGACGTTTGCTCAGCAGTGGGATAAATGTATAAATCTAAAACTTACAGAAGAGGGGAAGAATCCAATGTTGCTCTATTTATAGACGGACCGAATATGCTCAGAAAAGAATTTATGATAGATTTGAGGGAATTGAAAAAAAGAGTTAGAAAATATGGAAGAATTGTAATTGCGAAAGTTTTCTTAAATCAATTTGCACCAAAAAAGCTAATAGAAGCAATAATTAATGAAGGTCTTGAACCTGTGGTTGTCCTGGCAGAAGAGGAAGACACTGATATTGACGTTTCTTTGGCGGTATCAGCAATGGAATCAATCCTAATAAAGGATGTTAACATGATTGCAATTGCCACTCGTGATGCAGATTATTTACCAGTAGTTCAAAAGGCGAAAGAATATGGAAAAAAAGTGATTGTGGTTGCTGCAGAGTCAGCTTTTTCAAGCTCTTTAAAAAATTCCGCAGATTTTGTTGAGATTTTATAGGTTAAATTTATAAAAAAACAATATAAAATAAGTGAAAAAATGCCAATAAGGGATTTATTCAAAAGAAGAAGAGAAGAAGTCGAGTTGCCAGTGGGAGAAGCACCAGCAGAAAAAATTAATGTAAGAATTGAGTCTTTGCAAGGTTTAATTGATGTTGAAAAAATAACAAAATTAGTTAGAGAAGGAAATATTCTGTTTTTAAAAACAAAAGAATTACAAAAAAAAGATTTGGGGCAACTTCAGGCAACTGTTCAAAGACTTAAAAGAGTTTGTTCGCAGCATGATTGGGACATTGCTGGAACTGAAGATGGGTATTTAGTTTTGACTCCCAAATTTGCTAAGATTGAAAGATAAATTATTTATAGGATTTTATTTTTCTTATTACAAGAATTATAAATTTAAAATGGCCTTTGCTCTCTTCTCAAACTAAACATCCCTGGCAGATTACCAGTTTTGTTAATTAAATCAAAATAAAACATTTCTAAATCTTTTTCTGAAAGTTTTGCTCTCTGGTCTGCCTCTATCAACACAGAAGGAATTCCATAACTTGAATGACCAGCTAAAGCTAGCAAAACAGAAGCTAATTCATTTGATTTATCTCCCTTATCAGAAAGAAAATCAACTCTTATTGGCCTATCAAATTCTGCAGTTTTTAAATAAAAAGTTTTTACCTCCTTAGCGAATGAACCAAATTCTCTTAAAATTGGATGAATGCTTGGGTCAGAAGAATAAGGAAAAACAAAACTTCTTTCTTTCACTTGTAAGGTATAAGAAAGCAAATTTGTATCCTTAGTTCTGTTTAACAAAAGTTTAAATCCTGGATTTAATTTATCTTGAAATCTTCTGGCAATAACCTCACAAAACATTGTTCCCCTTGAATCCTCTATTATTCCTGCCAAGATTGTTTTCTTTTTTGTGACGAGCTCAAAAAGTTTTTTGTAAGAATTAATCAGCCTTTCATAAGTTTCAAAAAGTAGGGAACTTCTTTCTGGAACAAATGTGTAATGAGGGATCATTGATCCATGCAGAAACAAAAAATCCAAATCAAATTTTTCCAGAGTTTCTTTTGCAGTTTTTATTTCAATATTTTGTCTTTCTAAGTTCGAATTGATTTCAAACTCCAATTCTGAAAATGGATCTAAAATTACTTTCGGTTCTGGAATTGGAATTGCATCAGGATAGTAATCCACCTTTAGTTTATTTTTTGGATAACTAAAAATCACACCCACAGCTCTTAAAAGCATCAAATCTATTCCATGAAAAGACCTCTTAACCAAACCCCCATCAACTCCAGCAATTCTTAAACCTTCTAGTTTTATTTCCCCTGCCGGAAGAATAATTTTTTCTTCTGAAGTAGAGTTGGTTTCTCTTAAAAATTCACTGATTTCCTTTCTTTGATTTTCTATTTTCACTATGTGGTTAGCAAATTCTTCTGTTAACTCTACAAATTCTTTCATAAGGATTTATTTACAAACCAAAGAACTTATTATTTATTTATCAATGAAGGTTGTTGTAAAAACAGTTTTAAACCTAAAGTAAAAATATTAAAAGGGTGATTAAGTTCAAGAAATTTTATGTAACGACCGGTATAGACTATGTCAATGCTCCTCCACATGTGGGTCATGCATATGAAAAAATCTGTGCAGATATTATAGCAAGATGGCACAGGCTTAAAGGGGAGAATGTTTTCTTTCTTACTGGTACAGATGAGCATGGGGAAAAAGTTGAAGAAGCTGCAAAAATTTCTGGAAAAGAACCAGAGGAATTTGTAGAAGAAATTACCAGTACATTCAAAGAAACATGGAAAATCTTGAATATTTCTTATGATGACTTTATTCGAACAACAGAAAAAAGACATGAAGAGATTGTTGCGAAATTAGTTAAAAAAAATTTTGATAATGGAGATGTTTACAAAGGAGAATACGAAGGGTGGTTTTGTGTACCTTGCGAAACTTTTTGGACGGAACTACAATTGAAGAATGGAAAATGCCCTACCTGTGGAAGGAAAGTTCAAAAACTTAAAGAAGAAGCATACTTTTTCAAATTAAGCAAATATCAAGAAAAGCTGTTGAATTTTTATGAAAAAAATCCCGAATTTTTATCTCCATCATTTAGAGCAAACGAAATAATAAATAGAGTTAAGGCGGGATTGAAAGACATCTGTATAACCAGAAGTTCAAAATGGGGAGTTCCGTTTCCTATTGATAATAGATTCACAATTTATGTTTGGGTTGATGCTTTAGTAAACTATATATCTGCTCTAGATTGGCCCGAAGAAAAGTTCAAAAAATTCTGGCCTGCTGATTTGCATTTGATAGGAAAAGAGATAAATTGGTTTCATACTGTAATCTGGCCTGCTATTTTATTTTCAGCAGGAATTGAACCACCAAAAAAAGTTTTTTGTCATGGTTGGTTGACAGCTGAGAAACAAAAAATTAGCAAATCTTTGGGTAATGTTATAGATCCTGTTTATTTGGCAAAGAAATATTCTACAGACTCTTTAAGATATTTTTTAGTTAAAGAAATACCTTTTGGAGAAGACGGGGATTTTTCAGAAAATTCTTTGATAGCAAGAATTAATGGAGAACTTGTAGCTGATTTAGGAAATTTGGTTTACAGAGTTTTAAGTTTGGCGGAAAAATTTGATGGAGAAATTGAAGGTAAGGTGGAATTGGAAAAGAAACTTGATTTAAGAAAAATTGAAGAATCTATGGAAAAGCTAGAATTGCACAACGCTTTGAATGGAATTTGGAATTTTATTCGAGCAACAAACAAATATGTAAATGAAAAAGAACCTTGGAAATTAAAAGGAAAGGAATTGGGCGAGGTTATTTATAATTTACTTGAGGCTTTAAGAGTGATCGCAATTTTGGTTTCTCCTTCCCTACCTTCTTCAGCTGAAAAAATTAACCAACAATTGGGAGTTAAAGCTGGTTTACTAAAAGACTGTAAGTTCAAAAAGTTTGAAGGAAAAATTAAGAAAGGAGAATATTTGTTTAGAAAGGTTGAATAGAGTGGAAATATCTTTTGAAGAGTTCAAAAAAATTGATCTAAGAATTGGAAAAGTTGTTGATGTGGAAGAAATACCAAATTCCAAAAATTTACTCAAACTTCAAGTGGGTTTTGGTCAAGAAAAGAGGCAGGCTATAGCTGGCTTAAGACAGTATTATAAACCTGAAGAATTAAAAGATAAAAAATTTGTTTTTGTTTTAAATTTAAAACCAAGAAAACTTATGGGAGGGGAAAGTAATTGTATGATTCTTGCGGCCAAGGATGAAAAAAGTAACATAAGTTTAATCCAACCAGAAAAGGATATAGAACAAGGGGGCTTGATAAGATGAAACCTTTGATTAAATTGCCAAAAAGTAAGTTTGTTAGAGTAGTTTGTAGAAAATGCAAAAATGAACAAATAATTTTTACTAAATCTGCCACCGAAATTAGATGTTTAAAGTGTGGTGAAATTTTAGTTGAACCTACAGGTGGGGAAGCTATAATAAAAGCAAAAATATTGAACGTAATCAGCTAATTATTTTAAACCTGCTATTATACTCCAAATCCCTTTTGCTATAGAATAACCCTTAATGCCAAAATTAAAAAATCAGCATATGTGCAAAACTCTTAAACCAAAAAGCTTAAATATTTTAGTTTACATAAACACTAACTAGAATTAAGTTTAATTAAAGGAGGTAAGAAAATGGTTTGGGAAGATCCTTGGGAAGAAATAGAGAGAACATACAGAAAATTGCATAGACTGATGCGTGGGGTTTGGGAACCAATAAGCGAAGAAATAATAGAACCAATAAAATTAAAAACTTTTCCTGTTGATATCACTGAGACAGAAGATGAGCTAATAGTTAGAGCAGATCTACCTGGGTTTAAAAAAGAAGAAGTTTCAATAAGAGCAACTGAAAATACGGTAGATATTGCTGCTCAGCATAAGGAAATTAAAAAAGAAAAAACTGAAACTACATTTAGAGCTGAGAGAAAATTTGGTGCTGTAAGAAGGTCTCTAACCTTACTAAGAGAAATTATCCCAGAAAGTGCAAGAGCATCGATGGAAGACGGCGTTCTGAATATCATGTTCAAGAAAGCTAAACCAAAGAAAAAGACAAAAGAAATAAAAGTTAAATAATTAATAGATAAATATGTTCGAAAACAGAGGATGCAAAGTCTGTGTAAAAAAAGTAAAAGCTGACTGGGAATTTTGTCCTTACTGTGGAAATTCCTTAAGAGGAAAACCTGTCCCTGAAGATTTAGAAAAAGAATTTAGGAAATTAACTGGAGCACAATTTCCTAAGGTGTTCATGAAACCTAGAGGAATAACAATAACCATAAGCTCAGGAAGACCAGGAATTGGAATTAAAACTAGTAGAAGAATTGAACCTGAAATAAAAAGAAAAGTTAAAGTAAAGGAGCTTGAAAAAATACCAAAATTTACCGAAGAACCAGAAACAAGAATCAAGCGTGTAGGACCAAAAGAGATAATTCAAATCAAACTACCAGAAGTAAAAAGTCAAGATGATATAGAAGTTAGAAGACTTGAACAAAGCATAGAAATTAGAGCCTGGGTTGGAGATAAAGCATATTTTAAGTTGATTCCAGTCAGACCAAACTTACAAATTTCTAGAAAAACCTTTGAAAATAATGTCCTGAAAATAGAGATGGTGTAAAGAACTTTTATTAGCTAAATAAAAATTAATCATGAAGCATATTGTTTTTAAGCCAGTTTGGTTTGATTCTTTAGGTGCAAAATGTTCTTGTACTTTGGTTAAAACTCCTGATGTTTCTATTTTAATTGACCCAGGAATTGCTGTGATGCAACCTTCATTTCCAGCTTCTTGGGCTAAAAAATTCTATTGGGAAGAGTTGGGAAGCAGAGCAATTAAAAAGACACGTAAAAAAGCAAATATTATAATAATTTCCCATTACCATTATGATCATTATTTTCCTGAAGATATGAGTATTTACAAAAATAAGCTCGTACTAACAAAAAATCCTAACGAGTACATAAATGATTCTCAAAGAGGAAGGGCAGAAAATTTTCTTAGAAATATTTGTGAAACCTTTGGTAAAATTAAACTGAAGTCTGTACTCAAGGAAAGAAAAATCAAAAAATATCCAGATCCCTTAGCTGACTTACCTATAGCTAAAAACAAAGATTTTGGAG
>JAUWXZ010000068.1 GCA_030616125.1 Candidatus Aenigmatarchaeota archaeon | reverse complement strand
AAAATTTTTCCAATGTTTTCTTTGCTTGGGAAATGACAGGAGTTTAAAGGAATGTTTATGAAAGATATATTTTGTACTTTAGCAAAATTTTCTTCTTGTTGTAAAGTGGCTGGATCTTCTTCTTTTTCGCGTAAATTTAGTATGGTTTTAATTTGATACTGATTGACGTAGCGGTTTAGTTTTTCAGGAGTTAGCTGTTTTGAGCGATAACATTTATCTTCTTCAACGACATGAAAATTGTCGGAAAACCAACATGCGGGAGATTGAATATTTAAAATGATACGCCTAAAGCTTAAACAGAAGAGGAAGAGAAAAATAACGAAAATAATCTTAATTACATTTTTCATAATTTTTATTTTTAAAAAGTCTAAATTTTTTATTTTACAGTCTAACAGCTAATCGAAAAGTTGCAAAAGCGTTTTTCAGATGAGAGGTTTTATTCAGTTAGGAATAAGGGTGGATTTAAGAGAAAAAATTTCCTGTCACTTGAAAAGATTAGATTTTGTTTGAAAGTTGGGGCCTAAGTTATTCAAATAAATTATTTTCTTGATTTTCTGGTTGTATTTATGGTTTTTAATTTAGAATAGCATCTAAATCTCCTTTAAATTTTTGAATGAAAGATGAGATTAAATAAAAAAAGGGGGCATAATGCAAGAGTCTTTCAAAAAGTGTACTTCAAGTGTGGCATGGTTTAAACTGGCTCAGTTAGTTACTCGTAAAGAAAGAGAAAAGGCCTTAGGTCTTTATAAATTATTGTCATATTCTTTAGAAAATAAAGCATATGCATTGCAGGTTGAAGCGGATTTATTGTTGGCTTTAGAAGAAAATGAGGACGCGATGACAAAATATCAGCAGGCTGCTTTTTTGTATAAAAAAGAAAAAAATTTAGTGTTAGCTACTTCCATTTACGAGCATTTAAGAAGTTTGAATCCCGATAATTCAAATTTCTTATGCACTTTAGTGGAACTTTACGCACGACTTGATTGGACGGAAAAAATTGAAGAAAGATTTGACATGCTTCTCGATTTTTATAGAAAAAATAAAATGACAAAAGATGAAATATCCAGAACCGTCAAATTAGTAGTAAATCTTTTTGCTTTAGAGAAAAAAGATATTTCGCGGAAACGATTTTCAGATTTTATTAAGCTTAAAAGTCCAGAGTTTGTTTCTCAGGTGGCGTAATTTAAAAAATTAAGGTAAAGCAAAGCAAATTAATTTATACCATCAATAGTTTCTTCTGGATTTTTTTTCGTTGTGACTTCTTCGTCAGATTCATCTTGATTTAAAAATATATTTATAAATCCGTGAGATGTTTCATCTTCATTTGCTATTTTTGCAGTTTCACGAACTATTTCAATAGTGCTGTCAAGCATATCTTGCATTTCCGCTTGATCTAGGTCGGGATATTTTGCAAGGGTATCTCTTAGTATTTTACAAATTTTAGTCCATGCTTCTTCATTGTAATTTTTTTTATCCCTCTCTATAGCAAATGTTATTGAAAAAGAGGTGATATCTTTTGGTTCGCTATTTTTCAAAAACGTGTCAAACTGGCTGATTTCAGGAACTTTAATATTTTCTTCAGCAGGGGTGTTTGAAGTTGTATCAGCGGTTATTACTTTTAAAGTTGCAAAACAGAGGACTATTAGAAAGATATATTTTGTATATTTCATAAATTTTTCTCCTTGATTGAATTTAAAATTGAAAGATAGAGTTTGTAATGCAAAATTTAATATAGACCTTGGCTTAACACCAAGGTCTATATTAAATTTAAGTTTTATTCTGTATCGATAGTAGTATCTTCTTTAGTTTCGATTGCTCTTGTATCTTCTGCTTCTTGTGCTTCTATTATTTCTTTAGTTATTTCGATTGCTCTTTTTAGGTCTTCTTTACTTACAGGAAGTAGAACGGTTTCTTCTATTGCGGGTGCTGTCGTTGCTGGGTTTTTAATAGATTCGGCATTCAATGTAGTAAAACTAGCAAGAGCAACTAATGCATAAAGCTTATATTTCACAAAAACTCCTTTCATTCATTTTAGATTGAAAATGTCTCTAAACTAACCTCCTTTTAATGATTTTAGAATAGATTACAGAAGTATTTTGTCAATGGTTTTTATATTATTTAGAAGAGTTGATTAAGGCTTTTCTTTGCTCAACATTACAGCTTTAAGGGGAATTCCTTCTAATGTACGGGGGTTGTTTTTTCTGGTCCAGATGTTTGCTATGCTATAGTGTCCTTTGGTGTTTCATTTAAATAATAAAGCTTATTTTTAAACCTAGTTGTTCAAGGCTTTTCATATTTTCCAGTGTCGGCTTGATTTTTTGTTTTAGATGAAGGCATAGATTAATACCATTTTCTTTAAAATTTAGCTTTATAGGGATGGATCCGGGTGTAAGATACTCCTTGATTTGCCCGCAAATTTTTTCATCGATTGTTTCAGAAAATTCTATTCTGACCTCTGAAATGTTTTTATTGTTTTCAAACATAAGCTCAAATGGAATCATTTCATTCGCTTTGATTTTGCATTTTGTTGTTGTTATATCGACCGGGCCTTTAACAAAAAATAGTTGGTAATCGTTAAGCCATTTTTCTACTTTAGAGAATGTTTTAGGGAAAAGAACGATTTCACAGTTGCCAGAAGAATCTTCGAGTTGGGCGAATGCCATGCGGTCGCCTTTTTTCGTTGTTATAACTTTATAATTTTGGAGGAGGCCATGTCCTATAGCAGTAAACTCTTTTTTGATTTTGGCGTTTTGAATTTTGGAAAGTGTTTCTGCAAAAGTTGGAATCGAAAACCATTTTGTAATAGATTGATAAGTTTTAAGGGGATGAGAGCTCAAGTAAAATCCGGCGAGAGTCTTTTCTTTTTTTAATTTTTCTTTATCGCTCCAATCTTTGCTTGGCTCGAAAAAGTAAGATTCTTTTTCTTGGTTAGAAGAGGTACTATTTTGTGGAAGGCCAAACAGTGGCATTTGGCCTGTTTTCGCGGCTTCTTTTTTTTCTAG
>JAUWXZ010000052.1 GCA_030616125.1 Candidatus Aenigmatarchaeota archaeon | reverse complement strand
GATTAGATACAGATAAATCATCAGGTCTAGTCACTACAATGTTTAGTGTGAGTTAATATGAATAAAGAAAGATTAATTCCAGTTTTTGTTATAAGCATGCTGCTTTTATCTAGTGTTGTTTTTGCTGCAGGAACAATCTCTATTACAGACATAACCGTTCCTTCTAGCGTCGCTCAGGGTGATAGTTTTACTGTAACCATGTCTGTTTATGGTTCGCAGGTGACAGACGTTTATGGTTCTTTGACTCTTCCAAATGGGATAAGTTGTACCCCAACAGGTTCTCAGCTTATATCTTTAGATGCAAGCGGTACTGGTTCGGCAAGCTGGTCTTGTACGGCTGACGCACCTGGTGATTATTCTAACGAAATAACAGCAAGTGTTACTGCTAAAGATAGTGGAACTGGTGCATCAGTTTCGGATAATGAACAAACTGGCTTGATGGTTTTATCACCTGCTTCTATAACAATTTCATCTACGATTTCTAGCAGTAGCATAACAACTGCAGGATCAACAACATTCACAGTTGGTGTTAATAACATGGGTGATGTTGCTACAACTTTTAACATAACTCTAACTTGCCCAAGTGGATTAACGTGCAGCCCAAGCTCTATAAATAATATTGACATTTCAGGCAACTCTTTAAATAACAGTCAATTCACAATCACAGGAAGTGTGGGATCTTACACAATAACAGCCACTGTAACATCTCCAATTCAATCTGATTTGACCACTTCAAAAGATCTAACGATTACTGCAGCACCCACAGGGGGATCTGCACCGTCAGGGGGGTTGCCTAAGATAAAGGTCAACACAACAAAAGGTGAAGCTGACATTACTATCCCATCAATATCAGCAGGAGAAATGGCAAATGTTACAATTGAGGAAACAGAAGACATGGCAGTCACAAGAATTGAAATTTCAGTCAAAAATTCTGTAAGTGATATCAAGGTCACAATTGCTAAGCTTGCAGAAAGACCTGCTGAAATTGCTATAGCCGTTACTGGTAAAGTATATCATTATCTTAACCTAAGCAAAGAAAATATTGAAGATGCAGATGTTTCTAAAGTAAAAATTGCTTTCAAGGTTGAGAAGTCTTGGATTTCTGATAACAACATAAATGAAACAACTATTGCTTTATATAGATGGGCCAATGGGACTTGGAATGCATTGGATACAAGCAAAGTAAGCGAAGACGATGATTATGTTTACTTTGAAGCCGAATCTCCAGGTTTATCTTATTTTGTAATTAGAGGGGAGGAAAGTGTAGCTCCAGCAGAAGAATGTCCTACTTGCCTTGATTGTACAGAATGGTCTGATTGTGTAAATAATACTCAAACTAAGACTTGTTACAACTGTAGTGCTGAAACTGGTTATGTGTGTGAAGCTTATACTGAAACAAGAACATGTGGAGTTGCCCCGTCAATATGGCCATGGATAGTAGGAATTATAGTAGTAATAATTATAGTTGCCATATTCGCATTGAAAAAGTATAAACAATCTAAGCCAGATAGAAGACCCTAGTTTTCCATACTTCTTTTAAAATATTTTCCAAAGATTTTTTGTTTATTTCGTGCACATCAAGTGTTTTATCTAAGGTTTTGGCTGATAATTTTTTCAGCAAATCGTTTCTCTTCAGAAAATTTTTAATTGTGATTTTTGTTCCTCCATACAAAACATAATCAAGTTTGTTTAGATGTGGCTCAAACTTATTTTTTAACGAATTATAAACCTCATCAAAAAATCTATCTGCTTGAACTTCTCGAATTCTTTGAAATCTTGCCTGGCTATAGCCACCCTTTCTATGCTTTGCCCTTACCAATTTTTTACCGCATTTTGATGAAATTAGTTTATTGCCTTCAAAAATTCCAACAGCATATTCGCCCAAGCGCAGAAGTATTATTCCTAAAAAGTATTCTTTTGTTAAAATATTTTTGAGTTGTTCTGTTCTAAAAAATTTGTCATGAAATGTTTCATCACGATTAACAGGAAATGGAGGGAATACTAGAATATTTTTTTCCTTTTGTTGCCAGGAAAATATTATTGTCCCTGTGGCACTTTTTCTAATTCTTTTGATGACTTCATTAAACACTTCGGGGATTTCGGGTAATGGACTTTCTGGAGTAATATATATAGAACTTAGGTCAGGGTCTTCACTTTTATAGTTTTCTAACTCAGTAACTAGTTCAAACAGAGAATTTTTTCCAAGTATTTTTTCTTCCATTTCTATCATAAATTATTTCTCTTCAATTTTTTCTTTTAAAAATTTTTTCATCTCACTTGCACTCTTACCAAAATATTTTTCAAAGCCTTCAGTAGTTGTTATGAGCTTTGTCCTACCAGATTTTTCAGTTTTTATCAGACCTTTATTTTCTAAATTCACAACATAGCCGTAAGTTTTGTTTCCCTGATATTTTACAATTAGAGATTGTTTTATCGGTTGCTTAACAGCAACTATTGCCAGAGTGCGCATCATTCCATGTGATAAGTCAGAAAATGGAGCAAGTCCTGCTACTGCATCTCTATATTCTGGTTTTAACCTTAGTTCATAGCCTTCTGGAGTTTCTACCAGGTCAATAGCACGGTCTTTTTTTTCTAGTTCTTCTTTTAATTTTAAAATTATCTGCTTGACTTCATCTTCAGAAATTGTGGCTATGCTTAAGAGTTTTTCCAAGCTCAATGGCTTTTCAGAAACAAACAAGGCAGCTTCGACTAATGCTTTTTTATCCATAAGATAAATTAGAGTTTTTTATGTAAAAAACATTTCAAAAGTTTTCTGAGAAAGATACTTAAGCTTAATCATTTCAAGTAGTAACGAATAAATCTTTTTAGAGCCAATTAAATTAGTTAGTATGGTCTCAATTTTCCTGAATTCACAAAATGGAATTGATAAAGAAACTGAAGAAAGAATTATTAACACGGTAAGGCCTGAGTTTAACTATATTTGTTATAATTCTGTAAGAGCTGGAATATTGCATTTACTGATAAAAAACGCAGAGCTCAATTATTCTTTGTCTGTAGAAGAAATTGCCCGTAAGCTTGGTAAAAGACATTCTGTCATCATTCACCATTTAGAGAGATTAAAAGAATGGAGATTGGTTGATGTTGTAAAATTATCTAAATATGGAAACAAAGAAAAAAGGAAGATCTGGGGTTTGAATTTAAAATATCCGAATCTGGTTCTTAGGGTTTATAATTATCTGCTGAAGATTTTTTATACTCCCACTGAACTTGAAAAAATGTGCAGTGTTAATAAGAATGTCAGAATTTTAGTAAATAGAAACAACAAAAGAGGTTTGGCCTAACTTTGGAGTAGTTCTGGACTAATTTTTAAATTAAATCTTGGCTCAATCTTGGCTCAATAAGTAATAATAGCGTTTACTTCTGATAAGTGAATATAGAGTTGAGTGTTTTTACATGAATAACAAAGCATTAGCAAAGGGAATAGTAAAAATTTCTTTTATTGCTTTAACTTTGTCTTTAGTTGGATTTTTTGTTTTTAGTTATGTTTTGCCTGTTTTTGCTACACATACCAGTTCTGCTTCACTTGAACCAGAATGGTCTCCAGCTGGACAGAATGTCGATTATACTGTTACAATATGTAATGATGTTGGTAGTGATGATGATGTAGATGAAATAAGGATTTATAAAAATACAGATTATACAAATTTTGTTGCTGATGAAAAGACCGGTTGGTATTTGGGCTCATACAATCCTATTAAAGAATATTATCCTTATACAGCCACAAATTCCGAATATTATATTAATCCAGGTGAGTGTACAGATTTTACATTTT
>JAUWXZ010000069.1 GCA_030616125.1 Candidatus Aenigmatarchaeota archaeon | reverse complement strand
CAATGCAATTTCAAATTCATCTTTGTATGTGTAAATTTCTCTTTCTTTTTCAACTGTAACTAATTTTTTAAAATTTAGGGCTGAGAATATTTTTTCTAATTGATCTAGATTTTCAACATCAGTTTCAAATTCATCACAATGAGTAGTTAGTTCAACATTTTCTGGATAGTAATGTTTATAGGCTAAAATAACTTTTTCTCCTCTTTTTCTAATACCTAACCACTCAAAAGGGAATTCTGGTGCAACAAAATTTCGATGAGCAGGAGTAAAATACTCATCTATTTGATGTGATATTTTCTCAAATTTTGCAAGTTTTTTTACCTTTTCCTTTACGTTAAAAAAACTATTTTTATCGAGTGGGATTTTAATTTCGATTTCTAAATCATTGTTTGCCATAATTAGTTAAACCATGTAATTTATATAAAAATATATCTATACTGCATCGGAAAAGACTTGTCATAATTTATAACTTTAACTGATAAAAATTCTTTTACCAGCAACATTATTTAGCAAATTTTCCAATTCTTTTAATTTTTGTTTTCTATCTGCTTCTATTCTTTTCCTTCCCTCTTCAGCCCCTTTCTTCTCAGCCTTAATTTCTTCCATTTCTCTTTTTAATTTACTTATCTCACTTTCTAAATCACTCTTTCTTTTTGAAATTTCTTGTAATGCTATTTTTTCTTCCTGATTTCTTAACTCCTCTGAAAGCTTTAAATATTCCTCAAGGATTTTTCCTATGATATTATCTTCTATCGTTCTTTCTATAACAGCTAGAAATTTATCGCTATCCTTCAAATCTATCTTTCCTTCAATTATCTTTATTTTAATATCTTTAATGGCGGACATGAAAACTTCTCCCCTAGGATCTTCAGATAAAATAGATTCAAATGAATGTTGTACATAATGATCCAAAATTTTATTTTCAACAGACCATTTGTATTTCTTCAAAGGTTTTTCTAGTTTTGCAACAGATTGTATAAAATCAGATTTTTTATTCTGCAGACTTATTTTCATATCTTCCCTAATTTTTTGCATTTCTAAAAATGTTTTCCATTCATTACTATCAAGTATTTTTTTCAACTCATTTTCAATTTCCTTATTTTTATTCTCTATTTCTTTCAACATTTTCTCTAATTCATTTGCTTCATTTTCCTTTTCCAGTTCCTCTGTTAATTTTAATACTTCAGTAACAATCCCCTGTGTTTTTAACAATTGTACATTAGAGTCTCTGAATTCTTTTACTATATTTCCCAACTTCTTGTCTATTTCAACTATTTGGCGAAAGCTTTGTACTATTTTTTCTGCTTCCTTTTCGAACAATTCTTTCAGAAATGCGTATTCTCTTACTGTTTTTGCATTTATAACATTGATTAATTCAGCAGTTTCGTTATGGAAATTAAGAATAGAAGGCATGTCTTCCCCAATTGGTTTTTGTATCTGTTTGACCAAACTTTTCATCTTATTGGCAAAAGTTTTTCTACTTCCTACAGCTTTTCTTATAAGCATAGGATCGTTTCTTCCAGAATAAGGAGCCTGTTCAAGAATTTTCAGTTGATCTTGCATAGTACTGGCAACTGGCTGTAAATTTGCATGTTCTTTTTTAGCTGACTCTTTTAAAGGTTCGAAATCTTTTTTCAATTTGTTTGCTAGAAAGTCTTCTACTTCTTTTAGTGACATCTTTGTTTTTTCAAGCTTTTCTTCTTTTTTTCCAAAAATCCTCTCTAGCCAACTCAATTCAATCAGAATTATGTAAGGGTAATATAAAATAAAAGTTTATCAATTCCTCTAAATGTTCTTTAGATTTTTTATCCTCGATTATTGACATACAAAAATCAAATGAAAATTGAAGGATTTAAGGATATTAGATTAAACATAAAAAACACATTCTCCTTAATTTAATTAGAATGCCCTAGTAGCTCAGTTGGTTAGAGTACGTGCTTGGTAAGCTCGGGGTCGCGAGTTCAAGTCTCGCCTAGGGCTCAGAAAGTTTGGAGAAAGGGGTATAAGTGTCAGAAATGGGCAGTTGTGGCAGATTTGAAGAAAGACATTAAAGGGAAATAAATCTTCCAGATTCACAGTATTTAATCACTGTAGGCTGAAGCATGTCTAGTTGTTTGGAAAACTCTTAACCGTTTTACAACTATAGATTGTGGTTTTTCAGGGTCGCTTAAACCAGAAAATTGTATTTCTGGATGTTGCATACCAGTCCCTGCAGTGTGTATATTTGCTCTAGCTATTCCTAAAATCCTTTCAACTATGTTTTGAGAAATGGAAACATCAGTAACTTTATGATATGGAACACTTTTAATTCTCTTCATTAATATGCCACCCTCAAAAATTATTCGCTCATTTGTTATGTGATATTTATATGTCATTCTCAATGCGATGTGGTATAGGAATAGAATTATAAAGACTAAGATAAATGTCAAAATGAAACTAAAAATAAATCCTGTTAAGGCAAAAGCTATAGCAGCAAAGTTAACAAAGCCACTGAGAAATAATGAAATTGGAATTGCTAAAAGCATTGATTTGAAAAACCACAAAATTAAAATTTGCCCTTTTGGACCATCCTGATATAAAACTTTTTCTCCTGGCTGTAAATATAGTTTCATATTCAAATATTGTGGATAGCCATTTATAAAATTTGAGTTTGTGCATCTAAAGGATGTAAAGTCCTACCGAGGATTTGTAATTAGTTTGAGCTTTATGAAAGAATCGCAACAAATTTTGAAACCTAAAGGAAAAATTGTTGTAATTGCGGACTATAGAGAAAAAGAAGTTATAGAACATCTAAAAAATTTTGGGTTAAAAGTGAATGAAACAAATTTGGATTTTTGTGACTTTCTTTGCTCAGAAAAAGTTGCAATAGAAAGGAAAACCCATTCGGACTTTCTTCCTCTCAATATTCCCAATGTAATTGCTACCAATGTAAACATATTTTTCTTTCTTTACGGACATTTTTACCACTTTTAAAATAAAGATGTAAAC